>JANPBQ010000021.1:0-12486 GCA_031430555.1 Betaproteobacteria bacterium | reverse complement strand
CAAGCGTAACGAGATGCCGAAATTACCTTGCACGGCATTGCCGATGAACTTCGCAAACTGCACATGGAACGGTGCATCAAGGCCGAGATTTTTGCGGACTTCATCGCGATCCGCGGAAGTCGCTTCCGGCGGCAACATGAGTGAGACCGGATCGCCGACGAAATTGAACAGCGAAAACGCAATGAAACCGACGGCCAGCATCACCATGATGCTTTGCAGGAGACGGCGAATGACAAAGGCCAACATGTACGGGTTCGCCTCTGGTTTCTAGTTCATTTTGAAGCGGAAAAAATACGCGATGTTGTTCGGCGCAAACACGGCGTCGACATTTTTGCGCATCGCCCAAGGCACGATCGGCTGGTGGATCGGGAGGATGCCGATTTCCGTGTTGTTCAACTTAAGCGCTTCGCGAATATAGCCGTCGCGCTTTTTCAGATCGACTTCCACCTTGATTTTGGCAATCAATTCATCCATTTTCGGATTCGAGTAGCGGCCGTAGTTGGAATCGCCGTTGCCCGACTGCGCGCCGCCGTTGGTGTGCAGCAATGCCTGCAAATTGTATAGCGCGTCATACGTCGCCGCACCCCAGGCCAACAGGTACATGCTGGTGTCGAATTTTTGGATCTTCGGAAAATACGCCGATTGCGTCACAATGTTGGGCGTGACGCGGATGCCGACTTGCGAGAGCATCGGCGGAATCGCCTGGCAGATATCCGCTGCGGGTTGCACATTGCCGCAATCGAGCGTGATCGCAAAACCATTCGGGTAACCGGCCTCGGTGAGCAGCGCCTTGGCTTTGTCCTTGTCGAATGCGTAGCGCTTATCCGCTTCTTTGCTGTAGCCCTGCACACCCGGCGGTATGACCGAACCGGTCGGCACGGCGAGGCCGCGCATGACTTTTTCCTTGATGGCTTCAACGTCGATCGCATGCGCGATCGCTTGGCGCACCCGCACATCCTTCAACGGATTCTTGCCCTTGACATCGCTGTAGAGCAACTCGTTGCGCGACGAATCGAAGGCGAGATACTGAAAGTTCGCGACCGGCGCTTCGACAATTTTCAGGTTGGCGTTGGATTTCAGCCGGGCAATATCCTGCGGCGGCGGATCGAGCACAAAATCGACTTCGCCGGAAAGCAGCGCGGCGGCGCGCGTGGCGTTGGATTTCACTGGCAGCAAATCGATCTGCGTGAGGTTGCCTTTCTCCGGGCTCGATTTGTTCCACCAATCGGCGTTCGCCACCAGCACCGTTTTCACATCGGGTTGACGCAGCGTCACTTTGAACGGGCCAGTACCGTTGGTGTTGCGCGAGGCGAATGTATCTTCGCGGTCGGTGTAATTTTGCGGCGTTTCGGATTTGTTTTTGACCGCCCATTCCTTGGACATGATGCGGAATTGAAACAGGTGGTTCAGCAGCACCGGGTTGGGATCCTTCATCAGAAAATCGACCGTGAGGTTGTCGACCTTCTTGACGCTGGCGACGCCTTGCAGTGAAACCTTCAATTGCGACAGCGGATGCAGCGCGCGCTCGGCGGAAAACACCACGTCGTCCGCGCTGAACGTTTGACCATCATGGAATTTCACATTGGGGCGCAATTTGAAACGCCAGGTTTTGGCGTCAGGCTGAGTCCACGAGGCGGCGAGGCCGGGAACAATCTTGAAATTTTTGTCGCGGCCCACCAAACCTTCGTACACCTGGCCGAGGACACGGTTGGTCGACAGCAAATTGGCGGCGTGCGGATCGAGCGTTTGTGGATCGTCCTGGCTTGCGTAGCGGAGCGTTTTGGCTTCGATCGCCGCCGCGGATAGAACCAACATCGCCATAAACAAGGCGCGGGAGAATTTGAATCGGGTCATGGGTTCACCGTTTTTGATGGCGCTCACCCGGCAACTTGTGGTCGCCGGCGGATACCTGAAACTGCGGAAGTACATAAACAAACTGCCCATCGAGTCGCCTCGACGGGCAGCCGCTAATTATAACTTTATTACCGTTTCAAGTCAGCCGACATGTCCCATTTGCGACCGCTTTATTTCACTACCGCCCACTTGGCGAGGAAGCGATTGTCGGGGCGATGCACCACCGTCACGTTGCTGCGCATGGCCCAGGGAATCACCTGATGATGGATCGGAATGTGCCCAACGTCGGCCTGATCCAGCAACAGGGCTTCGCGGGTCAGCTCGGCGCGTTTCGCGAAATCGGTCTCGGTTTTCATTTGGTCGACGATGGCGTCCAGCTTCGCGTTGGAATAGCCGGAAAAATTCCAGTTGCCGTCGCCGCCGGGGCCCTTGGTGCGGAGAATCGCTTGCAGGGTGTAGAGCGAATCAAAGGTCGGCACGCCCCAGCCGAGCAGATACATGCTGGTATCGCCGTTTTGCACTTTCGGAAAGTACGTCACGCGCGGCATTGAATTCAATTTGATGCGGATATCAATTTTGGCGAGCATGCCTGCGATCGCGGTGCAGATTTTTTCATCGTTGATATAGCGGTTGTTGGGGCAATCAAGCGTCACCTCGAAGCCATTCGGGTAGCCAGCCTCGGCCATCAATTTTTTTGCCTTCACCAGATCGACCGGCCAGCGCTTCTCAAGATCCTTGCTGTAGCCGCGCACTTGCGGCGCGATCATCGAGCCGCTGGTGGTCGCCGAGCCGCGCATGACGCTAACGCGGATCGCGTTCGCATCGATCGTGTGCGCCATCGCTTGCCGCACGCGCAAATCCTTGAACGGGTTTTTGCCCTTCACGCTTGAATACAGCAACTCGTTGCGGCCTTGATCGAAATTCAAAAAGATGGTGCGGTTCTCATTGCCTTCGATCACTTTGAGTGCCTTGTTTTCCTTCAGCTTGGCGATATCCTGCGGCGGCGGATCGAGCACGAAATCGACTTCACCGGTGATCAGCGCCGAGATGCGCGTCGCATCCTGCTTGATCGGCGTGAACACGACTTCGTTCACGTCGCCTTCGCGCTTGCCCCACCAGTTCGAATTCGCGACCACCACCGTTTTCACATCGGGTTCGCGCGCGCGCAGCACGAACGGGCCGGTGCCGTTGGCGTTTCGCGCGGTGTGGGTTTCTTCCTTGTTCTTGAAATCCTGCGGACGCTGCGCATTGTGTTTGAGTGCCCATTCCTTGTTCATCATGCGCACTTCGGTGAGTTGATCGAGCAGGGTCGGATTTGGCCCTTTGCTAATAATCTCTACTGTAAGGTTGTCAATTTTTTTCGCTTCCTGCACACCCTGCATATAGGCCGAGAAATCCGAGGTTTTTTCGAGCGCGCGCGTAATTGAGAACACCACGTCGTCGGCGCTGAACGAGGCGCCATTGTGGAACGTGACTTTGTCGCGCAATTTGAAACGCATCGTGGTCGGGTTCACGAGGGTCCACGATACCGCCAGGCACGGCTCCAAGGCCATGGTTTTGCCGCGCGTAACCAGCGGCTCATAGACGTGATCCGACATGGAATTGTTGAGGCCTTCGTTTTGCGAATGCGGATCCATTGTCAAAATGTCGCCCTGCCCGGCCCAGCGGAAGGTTTTCGCGTCGAGCGCCGTGACGCACAGCGCGAGACTGGCGACAAGCATGGCATGGATAATTTTTCGCGCCGGGGGTGTTGGGAAATTTTTCATTCTTCGCTCCTGCAAGGTTTGGAAGGGAAAAGGGGGTAAGTAGGATGGGTGGAGCGCAGCGATACCCATCAATGATGTCCACGCACCTGATGGGTATCGCTTCGCTCCACCCATCCTACGTGAAGAGATTGGATTGCAATGAATCAAGCCTGAAGTTTGCCGAACGAGTCGGTCCAAGTCAACGCGGAAGGGCTCATGCAGGTGCCGCCGCGATGGGTTTAGCCTCGACGCCATTTTTGCTGCGCTGCTCCTGCTTCCGTCCCAGATAAATTCCCGCACCAATCATCACAAAGCACACGGGAATCACCGCAATCGCCATTTGCGCCGTGCTCATGCCGAGGCCTCGCAGGCCGGCGTGGCTCCAGGTCGACACCACGTCGCTGCCGCGCGAAACGACGGTGTCGATGAAGTTTTTCGCCTTGTAACGCTCCTGCCGCGAAACCACGGTATACAACACTTCGCGCGCCGGTTTGCCGATGGCGAATTCGCAGGCGCGGCGGATCACAGAGGCAATCGACACCACCGCCAGCGTCGGCATCAGGCCGGTGATGCCGAGCGTGAAAATGGCGATGATCGGCAGGATCACCAGCCCGAAAATAAGGCCCATATTACGCAGCAGCGCGCCAGTGATGAACACCTGTGTGATGAGGGTGATGGTATTCACCGCGAGATCGAGCTGGGCAAACAATTGCGTGCGCTCGGCCGAGGAAGACATGGTCTCGGACATGATGCGCACTTGTTCGAGATAGAAAAACGTGCCGAGTGCCTGCAACGTGAAAATGTAGCCGCAGATCGCCAGCAGGTAGGGCGAGGCGAGCGCCAGACGGATGCCATCGAGAATGCCGCCGCCCATGGCTTTCTCGGCATCTTCCGGCGCGTCCGCCACCGCACCGCTGGCCAACGCTGCCGCTGCGCGCTCGGCCTGCCGCTGCTTGGCCCATCGACCGAGGCCCACCACGCACACCACGGCGCAACCCAGCAGCAGCGCGGAAATCAGCAGCAGGTTCGGAATGCCGATCGACTTGACGAGTGCCGCCGTGATCAGCGGGCCGGTCATGGCACCGACACTGCCGCCCGCCGCAATCGTGCCGAACAATCGCTTGGCCGTGACGTTGTCGTAGATATCGGTCATGAAGCTCCAGAACACGCTCACGACAAAATAATTGAATACCGACAGCCAGATGAAGAAACCCGCCGCGACGTGCATCACATCGAGCGATTTATCCTGCATCGCAAAATAGAAAAAAAACAGATTGGCGATGAAAAACAAATACACCGCCGGCAGGAATTGGCGGCGCGGCCAGCGCGACGAAATCCAGCCGAACAGCGGTGTGACCAGCAGCATGCCGACGAAGGTGCCCGTGAACAGCCACGGCAGATTGCGAATGCCTCCCTGGATGCCCATTTCGTCGCGCACCGGCCGCAGCACGTAGTAGGCGCATAGTAGAAAAAAGAAATACGCAAATGACCAGAGGAAGGCCGGCCACTCTTCCCGTTTGATGTCGATAAGTTTCACGAATTCGTGGACACTGTTTGAAAAATAATGCCCGCAGTATAAGCATAGGCAGGCGGGTTATGCTTGGCGTCGACAGGATACTTTCAGGCACGGTATGCGAGAGCAGTCTCTAGCACTGGTGAGGCGTTTCAAGCATTTATTGCCGGAAACCCTCGCCGATGCTAGGGTTTTGGTAAATTGTCCATGTTTGACTTCACCGTCGCGGCACCGCATGGCGGGTAGCGACAGTAACAGAAAGGATCGCGATGACCACGATCGTGGTAGTGAAAAAAGACGGGCAGGTGGTGATCGCCGGCGATACGCTGACCACCTTCGGCTCGACCCGGCTCGCCAGCGTGCATGACGCAGCGCCGGAAAAATTGTTGAAGCATGGCAATTCCTACTTCGGCATTGCCGGCAGCGCGGCGCACCAATTGGTGCTGGAAAGTTTGCTAAAAAAACATCCTGAATTTTCTTTCAATGGCCGCGAAGAGATTTATGAAAGTTTCCGCAAGATCCATCCGATCCTGAAAGACGAAGCCTTTCTGAACCCGAAAGAAGAGGACGACGATCCTTACGAGTCCTCGCAACTGACCGCGCTGGTAGCGAACCCGAGCGGCATTTTCGGCGTGTACTCGATGCGCGAAGTGTTTGAATTCGACAAATTCTGGTCGATCGGTTCGGGACGCGATTTCGCGCTCGGCGCGATGTTCTCGGTCTGGAAAAGCCGCAAAAGCGCGGAGGAAATCGCGCGCATCGGCGTGCTTGCGGGGGCCGAATACGACACCGGCACCGGCTTGCCGATGAATGTCGCGACGGTAAAGCTGAGCACAAAGTCTCGCTAGGTGGCCGAAACTTTGACGAGTGTGCGGCTCGACAAATGGCTGTGGGCCGCGCGTTTTTTCAAGACGCGGCAACTCGCCGTCGACTCCATCACCGCCGGCCACGTCGAACTCAACAATGAACGCGCCAAACCGGCCAAGTCGGTCAAACCCGGAGACGAAATAACGGTGCGCAAGCCGCCGTATGAATTTGTGTTGACCGTCAGAGTGGTGTCCGAAAAACGGGGTTCTGCGCCGATTGCGCGCGAATTGTATGTAGAGACTGAGACGAGCATTGCGGCACGCGAGAAACTCTCACTTGAATTGCGCGAAATGCCGCCGCCATTGTTCAAAGGCCGGCCGACCAAGCGCGATCGGCGTACGCTGGAAAATTGGCAGCGTGCGGCAGCATTTGGCGATGATGAATAGCAAGCGTGCATGGCTTTGCGCCGCGCTGATCGGCGCATCCGCTTGCATGCCGGCAATCGCCACCGTGTACACGATCGACACACGCGAAACCACCGCGAATTTCGACGTGCGGTTTTTGGGTCTGTTTCCGATTCAAGGCAAATTCCTGCGAACTACCGGCACGCTGGTGTACGACCACGCGACGCGCCAAGGCAGCATCGACGTGTCGATCGTCACCACCACGCTCGTCGCCAGCACAGTGCGTGCGCAGGCTTCCGCCCGCGGCGCGGAATTTTTCGATGTCGAAAAATTTCCATCGATCGAATTCAAATCCTCGCGCTTTATTTTCGACGAGAGCCGTCTCATGTTTGTCGAAGGCAACCTCACCCTGGTCGGCGTCACGCAGCCAGTGGTGTTGACCGTCACCGATTCGCATTGCGATGCCGCCGATGAGAGCGAGCCTGCCCGTTGCCGCGCGGCAGCGGAACTGGTGGTCAGGCGTTCGAGTTTCGGCATGAAAGCGTGGTCACACACGGTTGGCGAAGAGGTGACGATCCGCATCAATATTCGCGCGCGGCAGGCACTGGAAAAGCCACTCGCGCCTGCGGTGATCGGCGCGGAATCCCGCGCACCGGTCGCGGGTACCAATTCATCACTCCAATCGGCCGGCGAACGCAACAGCGTCCGCTGACCGCGCAGAAAACTCAGCGCTTCAAAAATCCCGCCAAGGCATCCTGCAACAGGTTGTGATCGCCGGGAAGCTGGCCATTGGGTGACAGCTTGTCGATGATTTGCGGCAGCATCGAGGCGAGCCCGCCGGCCACGTCGCCATGGCCCATGCCCAATTGACTGGCGATTTCGCTGATCTTGTCCGAGCCCAGCGCCGACGTGAGTTGATCGCCGGAAATCGGCATGTTTTCGCCGGTGCCGATCCACGATTTCAGTTGTTCGCCCATGCCGGCGTTTTGCAGCGAATTCATCAAGCCGCCCAGACCGGCACCGCCGGCGTCGCCTTTGTTGGCCAGCATCTGCATGGCAATTTGCAGCAGTGGGTTGCCGCCTTGTTGTCCTCCCATGAGGCTGCCAATCAATCCGTCCAGTAAACCCATCTTGTGCTCCCGATTGTCTATGTTGAGTTTAGAAAATGCGTGGTCACTTTACGTCAAATCGAAAACCCAGATTGTGAATATTTGTCTTCATTTGCGCCATCGCGATCGGCACCGCCGCCGGGTCACCGCGGATCGAAAGCTCGATGATTCTGCCGCCAGCCAGGTGTTGCGGCAGGCTCGATAATTTGGTCGTCGGAAAACCCGCGACGATGCGGTTCATCGCATCGATCAGATTGCTTTCGCCCGCATCGTGAATGACGATGATCTCCTCGGCGAACGGCGTTTGATTGAATAGCGCCGTGTATTTGGTATCGAGCACCCATTCCATCATCGGCCAGGCCATCTCCGGAAAGCCGGGAAGAAAGTGGTGGTCGCCGCAGGAAAACGCGGCAATCTGGTTGTACGGGTTCGGGATGATCGTGGAGTTAACTGGGAACTCGGCCATCTTCAGACGATTCGGCGTCATCTCGAAATTCGGTCGCACCATCATCGCCGCCACCGCCTCCGAATGAGCGTGCAACGCAACACCCAGCGCGGCCGCCGCGCATTGCCGCGTGTAGTCGTCTGGCGTGGCGCCGATGCCGCCGAAACTAAAAACAATGTGATCGGTCGCAAAGGATCGTTTCAGTGTGTCGATGATGCGTGTTGGCTCGTCGCCGAGGTACTGCGCATAGGCGAGATCGAGTCCACGCGCTTTCAGGATCTCGATGGCTTTCGACAGATGCTTGTCCTGGCGTTTGCCGGAAAGAATCTCGTCGCCGATGATGATAGCGGCAATGGTGCGCATGATGGAATTCGCGGAAGTGGAGAAGTTCGCTACGATACCGCAATTGCGAATGCGCGTCGGCGATGCAGGGTTGCGCGTTGCCAACGATCGATTGGGTGCACGGCCATGATCGTTTTGGTGCCGACACTGGTCGGCCAAGACATCCCGCAACCCGTTCGAGGTGTGGTTGGCAAACTTCTGATCAAGTCGCACGCTTTATGACGTTCGACGCTCATCCGACAAAGAAGAACCCAAACACCAAGACCGCGTCGCCAAAAAACAAGCTGAGCATTGATCATTTGCGCGTCATCCAGCAAATCCGGGTTTCCTAGGGAACTTGTCGCAGATGCTTGTCAAGAAACGCCTCGATGCGCTTGAAATAGTCGATGCGATTTTCACGCTTGTTGAAGCCGTGCCCTTCCGACTTGTACACCACCCACTCGTAGGGTTTCTTGTGCAGATCGAGCGCATCGCGGAATTTCTGGCCGTGAATGAGTGGCACACGCACATCGTCCGAGCCAAACGCCAGCAGTACTGGTGCAGAAATTTTGTCCGCTTGATGTAACGGCGAAATTTTTCTGAAGTGGTCGGTATCCGTTTTGAGATCGCCGATGCGCGCCTTCATGCTGTCTTGCGCGTCTTCAGAACGAAATGTGTCGGACCACGACACCGTGAACAGCAATTCGAGATCAGTCACCGCGACGGCCCCAATGCCGCAGCGGAACATGCCTTGCTCCTTGATGAGCCCATAAAGCGCGGCATAACCGCCATAGCTGCCACCCATCAGACATACCCGCTTCGCATCTGCGTGACCTTCCTTCACCGCCCAATGGACGCCGTCGGTGATGTCGTCCTGCATGGCGAGTCCCCATTGCTTGAAACCCGCTTCGAGAAACGCGCGTCCATAGCCGGTGCTGCCGCGAAACGCTGGCTGCAACACCGCGTACCCGCGTGAAGCGAGAAACTGTGCGGTGGGATCGAATCCCCACGCGCCACCGTGCACATGTGGCCCACCGTGAATCTCGACCACTAGCGGCGCGTTTTTGAGCGCGTTGCCGTTCGCGTCTTTGGGCAAGGTGAGCAATGCGGGAATCGTCAATCCATCGCGCGCCTTGTATTGAACGCGCTTCATCGGCGCCATCTTTGCGGCGTCGATCCACTCGCGGCTTTCCGCGAGTTTCTCCATTTTGTTGGTGCGGGTATCGAGCAGAAAGAACCCGCCGGGATACGTATCCGAGCGCGATGAAATCAACACGCGATGCGGCGTCGCACTCCCCCACGAAAGATGATTGACGCGCATCGGCAGCGCCTCATCGACCCGTTTTTGCACCGCTTCCCATTCCGGATCGAGCCAGCGCACGCCGGACAAGGTACGGGTACCACGCTCCGTTCCGGCGTTGATGCCGACCAGTTTTTTCTTCGCGGTATCGAAGCGCATGCCGCCGATATCGAAATTCTCGCTTTCGGCGACCAGTTCACCCAGCGCTTTCTTGTCGAAATCGTATTTGAACAACGCCGCCTTGCTGCGTCCCTTGTTGGAACGCACGAAAAGCGTGCGGTGATCGTAATCGAAGGCCAGCGGTTGCAGTGTGAATTCGCGGGCGTCGTACTCCTCGATTTTCATGCACGGCGCTTTTTGGTTTTCGCGATAGTGGATTTTTACGGTGTTCTTGTCGCGCGACACCGCGACGCGCACTTCATCTTTTCGATCGACCACCCAGCTCACCACCTCGCCGGGATTTTCAAACGTGAGCAAATCCTTCTGGCCGGTACGCGTATCGAGCCGATAGACTTCCGGAAAGCGCGTGCGGCCCGCCGCGAGCACCAGCACGCTTCCCGGCTTTTCCACCGATTCGCGGATCACCTGGAAGCCACCCATTTCGCGTTTTCCGCTACCGTCGATATCGACCGCGAAACTGCCGCGCAAATAAATATTGCCCGTCGCGTCGTCAAGCGAATCCACCGTGATCAGCGAGACACGGTCATTGCCGAGCCATTGATAGCTGTACACGTCGTATTTTTCGAGGTTGGTGATCCAATACAGCTTGCGCGAGTCGAGATCGATCACCCCCAAATTGGCGCGGCCACGGTGACGCGCGATCAGGGCCATGCGTTTACCGTCGGGCGAGAGTGTCACGTCCTCGAAGTCGGCGTCGCGCAGGAAATCTTCGACGGGAACTGCGGGGGTTGGCGACAATGGCAAAGACGCTGCCGATTGCGCGCCAATGTTTACCGGAAGTAGACCGACCCCGATGAGTGCGGTTGCCAGCAGAATGGATGTGCGCATGGCAAATCCCGAAGTGGTGAATTCGCTCAAGATAACATGCGCAACTTGTCGTGAACCGTGAATTTCGGGGTCGGTGCCAGCCCAGACAAGGGTAGCAAACTCCAGCCCCGTAGCGCGTTTCGGGGCACATTTGCCCCAAACACCTCGCCAATATTAGAGTTTGACTGCCGGGCTCAGCGTGTATCGTCCCGTGATGGTAGCTTCCGCCAGCACATGATGTTTTAGCGCTTGGCGCGTATCTTGCCCGTTGAAGCGCCCGGTCAACGCAAGTTGCGAAACATCGAGCGCGTACAGCGTGAACACGTAGCGATGCGCGATCGAATCGTTCCACGGCGGGCACGGGCCATCGTAGCCATAGTAGTCGCCGCCCATCTCCGCGTCGCCGGCAAACCAACTGGTGTAGTCGTTGATGCCATGGCGCAAGCCGTCCGGCACGTCCGGGCCGGGTTTGCCTTTCGCGACCACGCACGATGAAAATTCTCCCGCCGCGATGCAGTTGCGCGCGGCGGGAATATCGATCAGCAACCAATGAAAGAAATCGACGCGCGGCAATGAGGCCGGCACGATGCGCCCTACTTTGTTGACATCGTCACCTTTTGACGGCACATCCGGATCGACGCAAATCAGTGCGAATGATTTCGTTCCCGGCGGCGCATCGTGCCAGGCAAAATGCGGATTCCGATTCGACGATAGCGTGGCATGTGTCTTCGCGTCCATCGCGCAGAACGCGAATTCGCCGGGGATCGGCGCGTGGTCGGAAAAACTGTCGCTGGTGAGTTTCATGTTGGATGCCATTAACCGTTTGTTCGACTACTGCGCGGGGGGCACTTCAAGCAATTCGACATCGAAGATCAACGTCGAATTCGGCGGAATCAGGCCGCCCGCTCCGCGCGCGCCGTAGCCGAATTCCGACGGGATGATCAACGTGCGCTTGCCCTTTACTTTCATGCCGACGACGCCTTGATCCCAACCCTTAATGACGCGCCCGCCGCCAAGCGGAAATTTGAAAGGGCGGTTGGCATCGACGGAGCTGTCGAATTTTTTCCCCTTGCCGCCGGGTTGCGCGGCGTCGTATAGCCAGCCGGTGTAATGCACGGTCACGAGGGTGCCGTTGACCGCGTCGGCACCATCGCCGACGGCCTGATCGATGAAGGAGAGTTCGGTTGGCGTGGCGGGCAAGGCGTCTTGCGGTGAAAGTCGCCGCGGCGGCACCGGTGGCACAGCGGGTGGTGGTGGGGTAGCGGTGGAGGTTGCCGCCGCGGGCTGCGTGGATGCCGGCGCGGTGCTGGCTGACTTGTCGCGCGTGCCGACAATATCCATCAATTCAATTTCAAACAGCAACGTTGAATTGGCGGGGATTTTCGGCCGCTCCTTGTCGCCATACGCAAGCGCGGGCGGAATGATAAGCGTGCGTTTTCCCTTGACCTTCATGCCGATGACACCGCGGTCCCAGCCCTTGATGACTTTGCCTGCGCCGAGGAAGAAGCCATAAGGAATCGGCCGCGTGCGCGATGTATCGAACATCTCGCCTTTGCCGTCGGGCTTTGTCGGGTCATAAAGCCAGCCGGAGTAGTTGACGAGCACCGCGTTATCGGCGTCGACACCCTTGCTCGCCTTGTCACCCAAATCATGGTCGATGATTGTCAGCTGCGTCACCGTCTTGGGCAGTTTTTGTTTAGGCGTGAGTTTGACGATCGCGTTTTCATCGGCCGCCAATACGGATTTGCCTTTGTTTGGATCGGTCGCGCCGATCGCAGTTGAAGAGAAAAACATTGAAGCAGCAACTGTGGCAATTGCGGCTGATGACAACGTGGTTCGAAACGCTTTCATGAATATTCCTGTAAGTATTGATGCTAAATTGTTTTGCCGCAACAACGGAAAAGTGCCTTCACGGGGAAAGGCACTGTTGCGGCCCAAAGGGATTCATCTTCCCCGCGCCACACCCTCGCGGCGCGGATCGGCACCGCCCTGCCAACCTGC
>JANPBQ010000020.1:0-47161 GCA_031430555.1 Betaproteobacteria bacterium | reverse complement strand
CAATACTGTTCGGTTAGATAGTTTTCACATAAATCTTACGCGGGGTAACGGGTAAGGGTGGAAGCAACTCCGGCGTGTAGTCGGTGGGGATATTTTGCCGCGCCTCGCAGTCATGGCTGGCATAAGGTGAATTGCGCCGCTTGAGAGTGCGCGGGTTGTGTTTCCCCCGGCTGGTCGCGCAGCGTGCGTGCGCGGCATTCTTGAGGAGCGCATCAAACCACCGCCTTCGCTTTCTGGGCCGCGCTGGGGGGAAAGGCCCCGGACTGGGGCTGGGCGATGCGCAGGATTTGCACATTGGCTGCGAAGGAAAGATCTCGATCCCGTTCGCGATATTCGCTCGCCGCCTGATGCATGAGCCAGCGCACCGCGTAGTGCGCCAATACCCAGCCGTAGAATTCCTGGCGTACCAGATCCGCGGTCTTGCTGCGCAGCGTTCGCCGGCTCTGCAACAGATGCACCTTCAGCTCGTCGAACACGGCCTCGACCTCCCAACGCTGGTGGTACAAGGCCGCCAGTTCTAGGGCCGGTGCCGCCGTTTCGTCGAGCAGCGTCGTCAACAAACGATAGCGTGGTTCGCTCGCCTCCGCGTGCGGGAGCGCATAGTCGATCACCCGGACGACGATGCCCTCGGTTGAGGCCTGACGCTGCTTCTTCGACAACGTCCCGGCAGGATAGAGCTTGGACAGATAGGAGCCGTCGCCAAGCGGTTTGATCACCGGAAGCTGACGGTTGTTGGCGCAGCGCCAAAGCAGTTGGGCACCGGTCGCATTGGCTGCCGACCAATGGGCGTAACCGTTGAAACCGCGATCGGCCAAACACAGCATGCCACTATCCAGCCGCCCCAGCAGGGGCTGGCAAATCGACCATTCACTCGCCCGGTAGGCGCCCAGATTGGCGGCGAGAATGGCGTGGCTTGCGCATTCGACCAACACCGCGCACTGGGCTTGCGGGTAACCGGCATGGCCGGTGCGGCTGCCCGGATAGCCAAAGGCCTGAATGTTGTCGGCCTCGTCGGCCACGTCCAGATTGCTGCCGTCGATGGCGACCAAACGCAGGCCGCGATAGAAGGCGTCCGGGTGGCGCTTTTTATCGGCAAGCGGCACGCAAGTCCGCTCAATGAGTTGTTGCAGGGGCGCGAAACCAAGCTTGCTGCGCATCTCGCTCACCGAGGATTTGGCGATGGTGTATTGCGTGCCGTGGCCTTGCATCCACGACAGCCCCTGGGAGACGACCGTGAATATCTGTTCGTAGGCGGCTTCGGGGTAGAGGCTCAACGAGATGCAAAAGTACACGCCCGAGACGGCCGGCAGGCTGCGGATGCGTTGGCTGTTGCAGCCGTGCTGGTCAAGGATCTCGCCAATCACCGCTGACGGGTACACCCGCGCCAGCAGGCTTGCACTCAAGTAGTCGCTTAATCGTGCTCCCGTTCCCAACACCGCTTTGGTTCGTGCCATGAAAACCTCCGCAACGACGACGCGCGTAGTATGGCATAATTCTTACTAACCGAACAGTATTGAGACTGACAGTCCAAGCTCGTCGCGCCAGTTCGTAAGTTTTACGAGGTTTTTACAACGGGAGTGGTTTCTGAATTTGATCAGATTCTCGCCACTGATTGGCAACCTCTACCAAACGTACCCGGGAATCCAGGTGGACGCGACGGCCAGAAGGGCACCGTCTCGTATCTGCGGTCTGTGCTGTCAGGACTTGTCTATTCAGTCGAAGAAATCCATGATTGCGGGCCGGATGTGCTGGCGTGTCGTTGAGCGCTTCGGAGAATTCAGACGGGGCGGTTCCTTGGCCTTTCAGTCGTAGGAGCATCCGTCGAACTTATGACCACGGAGTTTCACTACCTCCAGAATGACCAGGTAGTTAGCACGCGGCAAAGCGAATATTTTTTTGGTGTATCCCAACATCTGCGTGCATCGGCTGCCAAGCTACGTTCCGTGGCAGTATCGTCCTGCCGTCGTCGCCCGCCTAGCTCAAATATTACGCCGCGCATGTAGCCTCTTTTTCGACGACGAGCACCCCAACCAGGGATGTATTGCAAGCTTCAGCAAAAACCACTAGACCAAGACACTCCAATCTTTCAGCCGGTTAAGACCGACATCTCACCGGTTGTCTTGGTGACGGTCTTCCAAGTCACAGCGGAAGATCTCCTGGCCCTGTTGAAAATGTGGGAAGCAGACGCGAACTGGATGAAGCAGCAGCCAGTCTGGAAATCGGCGCGTGCCTTGACGTGAAGAACATCGGAAAGTCGTGTGCGGGAAAACTGCCAGCACGGTTTGATGAGGGAGGGCAGGTGGGCGCCTGCGTTCTGCACTACCCTCACCGCGGGAAGCTGGCAACCAAGAGGCAAGTTGCCGCCACGGCAGTTAAAAGGTAGCGGACAGGCATCAGCCATGTGGGCGCAGCGGACCTGGCGGCGAAAGCGCGATCAACCACGATGCTCAAGATCAGCGCGCCCGCCTGTAACCGTAACCCGGACCAGACAGAAAACTGTAGCGACAGGCATCCGATGAGGGCGGGCAGCACACTCCACCCGTAGCGGATCCACGCCTGTGTGCCTGTAGCTTGACCGGTGACGGCGTAGCCCCATTGCAACGCGCCGACGAAGGCAAGGATGACTGCTCCGTAATGCGTCAGCGTCGTAAGCCAGAAAAGGTGCAAAGCCCCTGGCACGAACATGCCCAAGGCGGTAAGTCCAACAAAGGGTATGAGTCCGCCGAGTCCAAATGCAAGGACGGGTGCGGGCGCAGAAAAAATCGGGGCCACGACAGTTCTCACTGGTTCGCCGCCGGCGCAGGCAATTCGATACCCTCGGCGATCGCCACCCGCTCCAGAGCCTCCTCCATGATGGATCGCGCCAATCCGGCAGCGCGCTGAAGTTCGCGGTGCAGGACCATATCGGCGGGGCTGCGGTTCGCGCATTCCGCGCTGTAGCGCTCGAAGCCGCCCAAACTCAACACCAGTTCGACAATATGCTTCGGGCACTCGCACTCAATGGTGCGGGATGCGCTGGCGAGTTCGCCGAGGAATTGTTGGTCGAACCTTGGCGAGCGTGGCTGGGCATTATCCTGCAAGCGCAGGCGATCGCCCGTCTCGAAACGAGGTTGACCAAGGAGGCTGAGGCAGATCGCCTCGATCTCTGCGGGATCGGTTGTCGCCCGCGCTACCGCATGCCCGGCCATGCGCATCCGTCTGACCAGAGCACTGGGCGCGAAGCGATACAAAACGATTGCAGTTTCCGCCCCGCAGGCGGCCTTGATCGACGTCACGCGCCCCACATCGGCATCGCTCATGCTGGGCAAATCGATGATTGCGATGTCCGCACGGACGTCCTTTAGTGCAACGACAGCCTGCGCCAGATCGTTGCAGCATCCCGTAACGCTGAGTGCGCCACGAGAGAGGGCCTTGATGAATTGCTCACCCACCATCAGGCGGCCGACCAACGCGACCGTGGTCTCACGGCGTTGAGCGGGGGCAGCGCTGCCGGGCGGAGTGTCACGTAATGACCACGTCGCGGCCTGCATGGCCAGGAGCGCGTCAACACCGAGTGAGGCGATGGTGCCTATCGGATGACCCATGTCCACCAGTTTTTTGATCACTGACAGCCGCCGAATGTCCGCCAGAGAGTAGAGGCGTTGCCGGCCTGCGCTTAACGGCGGGCCGATCACTGCGTAGCGGCGCTCCCAGATTCGCAAGGTGTCGACGGGAACCCCGGAGAGCCGCGCGGCGACTCCGCTTCGGTATACGCCCGTCGTCTGGCTCCCGCTGCTCATAGGCTTGCCTGCATGTTAGATCTCCAATGTTCTGAAAATGTTTACTTATTCCGTTTGATTTTCGAATTATAGCTTAAATGAAACGGTATTGAAACGGTGTTATTTGCATTTATCGATACAAATACAAACAATACCAAGTATATTCCGACCGGATGTACAAGCAAGCATCAAATCCAAACAAGCAAAAAACACTTTTGACTAATTGAATCTAGAGGAATCTGAAATGAAAAAAGTTCTACTCAGCGTCGTTGCTTCCAGTCTTATCGCGACAAATGCCTTTGCTAAAGACATCGTCGACACCGCCGTTTCGGCAGGCACTTTCACCACCCTCGCCACGGCGTTGAAAGCTGCGGGCCTGATTGAAACCTTGAAAGGTAAGGGGCCGTTTACCGTGTTTGCACCGACCGACGCAGCGTTCGCGAAGGTACCCCCGGACCAGCTGCAAGCGCTGCTTGCAGACAAGGCCAAGCTCACTGCGGTCCTCACCTATCACGTCGTGCCGGGTCTGGTGATGTCGAAAGATGTGAAAGCCGGAATGGTAAAGACAGTGCAGGGCTCCGCCATCAGCATGACCACCACGGGAGGTGTCAAGGTGAATGACGCAAAAGTCACCGCCGTCGATATCGTCGCCGACAACGGCGTGATCCATGTAATCGACACGGTGATCGCGCCAAAATAAACACGGCCGGGAGGGGACGTTTTTCGCGGTAAGCCTTCCCCTCCCGTGAGTCAGAAGCATTTGTAAAAAATTTATCCGACAACACAATCGACAACACAAACGAAAAAACAATGAACCAATCAAGAAGATCCCTGCTCGCTTTGATGCCCGCCGCCAGTGTGGTGCTTCTGACCGGAAGAGCCGCGTCCGCCCAGGCCGCGCGTGTCGACGAAAGAGACGCCATAGCCGTCGCATTGGGGTACAAGCATGACGCGGCAACGGTCGACATGAAGAAGTATGGACAGTATGTGAAGGGCAGCATCTGCGCCAACTGCACGCTCTATGCAGGCAAGCCCACTGATCCCTGGGCACCCTGCGGCGCACTCGGCGGCAAACAAGTTAACGCGAAGGGGTGGTGCGTGGCCTATGTGAAGAAAGTTTGAAAACGCACACGACCGGAGAGGCAAGCCGCCCGAAAAAAATGCGCAGGTCAATTGGGGCGTTGTCGTTCGCGGCTGCGCTGATCTTTACCGCGTGGCTACCGCTGGGAATATTCGACGTGGTTCCTTTCCTGCTGCACTTGCCCGGAGAATCCCTGGTGAGGGCGCATGCCGGTGCAGCCGTACTGTCGTTCATGATCGCCGCGTGGGGCTTTTGGGAAAACTAGGTCCGTACGGTACCTTCCCCGCGCCTCATCATTTAAAAGGTAAAAATCCATGATTAAGATGTCTGACGCATGCATCCTGCTCTCCGTGATGCTGTCATTCGCGATTTCCGCGTATCTCTGGTTCAACGGCCAAAAAGAAGAAGGCCTCTTCACTGCGACTTGGGTGCCCTCCATTCTGGGTTTCGGCATCTATTTCAAGCTGCTTTTCGTGCAAGGAAAGACAAATGAGTGACACATACATTCTCTACGCGGGTATCTTCAGCTTTTCCTTGATCATCCTTTGCTTTGGCCTGACAGTGCGCGAGTTCAGCAGGATGACGGAGGCCGGTACCGCAGGCAAACGCAAGGCGTAGCTTGTCTTCAGAACGCAAAGGCAAATTCACCATTGGCGTATTCCCGGCGAGATATTCCCCCACGCAACTCCAAATGAACGTACTTCTTCCCCTTCGCGAGTATCAGATGAGGCTGGCCGCCAACGGCGCGCCGCTCGCTGACAGCGCACTGGCTCAGGGCCATCAACAAGGCCGCCGGATGCACGACGATCGTAGTCACGCAGGTGGCGGAAGCGGCCGGGTACAGCGCCTGGGCGAAGACGGCGTGTACACGCGTGCCGGCCGCGAGGCGCCACGGTGACGCCGCGCCGCGCAGGCTTTCGCGGCAACAAGGCCACGTTGCCGAGCAAGCCGTGCATGGGCTGCGGCAGGGTAATGACTTGGCGGCATCGCTGGGCCAGGAATTGGGCCGACGTGAAGTATTGCTCCGACGTCTGCCGACGCAACAAGGCTGCACGTGGCTGAGCTGCGTTCCTTGGTCGTTGTGCTGGGCGATCAACTCGATCTCGATGCGGCAGCGTTCGACGGCTTCGATACAGCCTTGGACGCCGTGTGGATGGCCGAGGTGGCCGAGGAGTCGACCCATGTGTGGTCGAGCAAGCCGCGCACTGTGATATTTCTGGCAGCGATGCGCCACTTCGCGCTGGCCCTTCAGGCCGCCGGCCGCGCGTTGCATTACACCCGTATGGAGGTGCCGGGCAACCGCGGCAGTCTGGCGGCCCAGTTGCAGGCCGATGTCGCGTCGCTGAAGCCGACTCGTTTGGTGATGACCGCGCCGGGCGACTGGCGCGTGCTGCAAGCTATCAAGGCCGTGGCCACAGCCCACAGGATGCCTCTGGACATTCGCGAAGACCGCCACTTCTTTTGCACCATTGGGGATTTCGCGGCGCACGCCCAAGGCCGTAAGGCGCTGCGCATGGAGTATTTTTATCGCGAGCAACGCAAACGGCATGAGGTCTTGATGCAGGGCGGGGAGCCCTTGGGCGGTCAGTGGAACTTCGACGCCGACAACCGCGAGGCCTTTGGCGCGACCGGTCCAGGTGCAGTGCCACCGCGCACGGCCTTCGAACCCGATGCGCTGACGCGCGACGTGATCGCGCTGGTCAATACCCGCTTTGCAGATCACCCCGGTCGGCTAGACAGCTTCTGCTGGCCGGTCACGCGCGTGCAAGCGCTGCAAACCTTGCAGGCATTCATTGAAGAGCGCCTGCCGCTGTTCGGTCGCTACCAGGATGCGATGTGGCCGGGCGACCCGTGGCTATACCACGCCCACCTGTCGGCAGCGCTCAACCTGAAACTGCTGAACCCGCGCGAGGTGGTGGCTGCGGCGGAAGCGGCGCACCACCGCGGGCACGCGCCACTTGCCAGCGTCGAAGGCTTCATACGCCAAATCCTCGGCTGGCGAGAGTACGTACGCGGCATTTACTGGACCCAGATGCCGGCCTACCTGGAGCGCAACGCGCTCGAAGCCAGGGAAAATCTGCCCGCGTGGTACTGGACCGGTGAAACCGACATGGCCTGCCTGCGTGACGCACTGGCGCAGACGCTCGAGTACGGCTACGCCAACCACATCCAGCGCCTGATGGTCACGGGACTGTACGCACTGATGCTGGGCGTGCAGCCAAAGCAGGTACACGCGTGGTATCTGGCGGTGTACGTCGATGCCGTGGAATGGGTCGAGTTGCCCAACACTCTGGGCATGAGCCAGTACGCCGACGGTGGCGTGATGGGTAGCAAGCCTTACATCGCCACCGGCAAGTACATCCAGCGCATGAGTCCGCACTGCAAGGGCTGCCGTTACGACCCCGCGCAGCGCAGCGGCGACAACGCATGCCCGTTCACCACCCTGTATTGGGACTTTCTGATGCGCCATGAAGCGGCGCTCGCCAAGAACCCGCGCATGGCACTACAGGTAAAGAATGTGGCGCGCATGACCGACGCGCAAAAGCAGGCGGTAAAGGAACGCGCGGCGTCGATCCGCCATGGCGAGGTCGGGGTCGCACATGAATGAAAACTTTGCCCACCCGCTCGCCGCGGTACCGGCCCTTACCACCGTCGTGCGGCTGGCCGCCTGCGCACGCACGCGCAACGCGCACGAGCGCACCGTCAGCGGCCTGACGCCGTACATCGCGCATGGTTTTGTCGCGCGTGCTGAGGTGTTGGCCAGTGTGGCCGTGCGGCCTGCGCTCGATGTGCCGCACAAGTTTTTCGTCGAGCTCGGCGGGCGCGCTTGTTTCCGCCATGGCTCGCTGCGCCGCGCCTCCTGCAGCGAGGACTTGGCCGTCAGCCTGCTCGCCGTCAACGAGGTGCCGGCATGCTGAATGGGCCTGTGATGACGGGCGGAGAGGGATCGCCTCCGCTGACCGTTCTGTACGATGGTGCGTGCCCGCTCTGTCGCCGCGAAATCAGCGTCTATCGCGGCTTGCAACCGAACACGCCGGTGTGTTTTGCCGATGTCAACGATGTTGCGTTGCGGCTGCCGGTCGGCACCACGCGCGAGCAACTGCTGGCGCGCTTTCACGTGCGCCGCCGCGACGGCGAATTGCTCAGCGGCGCGCAGGCCTTCCTGGCGCTGTGGGATGCGCTGCCCGGCTGGCGCTGGCTGGCCCGGGTCGGCCGCCTGCCGGGAGCGGCTACGATGATGGAGCGCAGCTACCGACTTTTCCTGCGCTGGCGGCCGATGCTGCAGCGCTGGGCGATGCGTCTGGAACCGCGCCGCCTCGACAGACCAAATTCCCAAGACCACTTACCCCGTTGATCGCAACCACCTCACCTTTGGAACACACACCATGAGTACGATCGCCCTCATTACCGGTGCCAGCGGCGGCATCGGCCGCGCGCTTGCGCGGCAGTTGCAGATGCAAGGCTGCCGCGTTGCTGCGGTTGGGCGCGATGCCGGCCGCCTGGCCGATGTAGAAGCTGCGTTGCGCATTGTGGCCGACACCACCACGCCCGAGGGCGCTGCGCTGGCCATCGGCGCCTGCCAGGAAGCGCTCGGCGCCGCACCGACACTGCTGGCGCACTGCGTGGGCAGTACGCTGATCGCGCCGCTGCACCGCACCCGGCTGGAGGCCTATCGCGAGGTGATAAGAGTCAACCTCGACAGCGCCGTGTTCATGCTACAGGCATGGAACGCGGCACTGCAGGGCGGGCCCGGCGCCGCCGTGTTCGTGAGTTCGGTGGTTGCACGTATCGGGGTGGCGAATCACGAAGCCATCGCCGCGGCCAAGGGAGGCGTCGAAGCCTTGGTGCGCAGCGCTGCGGCCACATACGCGGCTCAGGGCGTGCGCATCAATGCCGTGGCGCCGGGCATGACCGACACGCCCATGACGGCCGGCATGCTGAAGATGCCTGCCATGCGCGAGGGCGCTGCGCGCCAGTACCCGCTGGGTGGCGTGCAGACGGCCGACCAGGTCGCCGACGCAATCGCGTGGTTGCTCGGCGACGGTGCGGCCCGCCTGACGGGGCAGGTGATTGCGGTGGACGGCGGATTCACAACCGTACGGCCACTTGTGAAATAGGTGTGAAATCGCATGAAGGCAAGGTAAAGAATTCCGAGTGAGCGAAGACCTTCGCCGTTGCGGCAGCGGCACCTGCATCATCAACGCCGAGAGCCGCTTCGGGGGTGGTCAGCATTTTGGTCGGCCAAAAGAGGTGCCGCGCACCGCTGGCCGCGACCGGAGGTTCTTGTCGGGCAAGGCGGCGGAGTCGCTGTACCCACCCAGCGGGCGCCACTCCTGAC
This sequence comes from Betaproteobacteria bacterium, assembly GCA_031430555.1. GTDB lineage: Bacteria > Pseudomonadota > Gammaproteobacteria > Burkholderiales > Usitatibacteraceae > UKL13-2. The sequence goes on along the minus strand of JANPBQ010000020.1, from coordinate 37,983 downwards.
CGATAGGAACGGATAGCGCCCCAAACGCCGCGCTGCGGCTAGCGCGGATGTTTGACGGGTCGGACTCCGCAGGCGCGTCGTCCCTCGATGCCAATCGACATTTCCCCGGCTATTTCGGTCACGCGAATTTGTACCTGGGCCTTCGTGCTCGATGGCGGATGTCTGGACGGCACTGCTACGGTCTCCTCTGTGGCAATAGGCATGCTATTGCCTTTTCAGTAGAACGAAAAATTGCTCGCTCATCCACCTGCCGAAAGCGGTGCATTGGCTTCCCCACTAGTCGCGTGTACCGCAGGTGTGGAGAAACACCGGCCTTGCCCCGTCGAAAGCGTCGCCGTGAAATATGCGGGCTAGACCTTCGTCATCAACCGCAACAGCGGGTCGATTTGCGCTCCGCAAATACTGAATCGTTTGCTGCGCGATTTTTGGCCCGAGATCATTGCCACGTCGCGTGGCGGAACTTGAAAGACATTGGCGAGAAAACGGCAAATTTCTTCATTGGCGCGGCCATCAAGTGGCGGTGCGGCGACGCGGATTTTCAGTGCATTGCCATGCAAGCCCTGGATTATTGACGTATTCATCGAAAATTGAAGCGGCGCCGGAGAGGCACCACTCTGCCAGTCGCATTCAATACGCCAGTCGCATTCAATAATTGCCACCAAGAACTTGTTGCATTATCGGGCGTTTTCGTCCGATAATGGTGCCATGACGGGAAACGAATTTATGCGCAAATTAAAAGCCTATGGCAAAAAGCGCGGCGTGACCGTGACGCTAAATGCATCGCGTGGCAAGGGCAGCCATCAAACGCTCTATCTCGGCAGCGCATTTACGATAATCCGCAATCCAAAAGATGAGCTGAAAACAGGCACGTTTCACGCCATGTGTTCCCAGCTCGGTATTAAACCCAATGACTTGTGAGGTACGCGATGGAACGTTTTGATTACCCCGTGTTATTGAAAGCTGCCGAAGAAGGCGGATACATCGTGACCTGCCGCGATCTGCCTTCGTTGATTACGCAAGGCGAGGACAAGGCCGATGCGCTGTCGCAAGCAGCCGATGCGATGGATGAAGTGTTCGCGACTTATATGCTCGAAGGGCTTACCTTTCCAACGCCGAGCAAACCCAGACGCGGAGAATACTCAATCGCCCCGCCCGCCGAAACAATGGCAAAAGCGGCCTTGTACATGGCAATGAGCGAGGCCGGCATCACAAAAGTGCAGCTTGCAAAACAACTGGGTGTCGATGAAAAAGAAGTGCGCCGCCTGCTTGACCCGCACTACGGTTCAAAGCTGCCACGCATTGCGCAGGCCATACAGTTGCTTGGCAGGCGGTTGGTGATTGGGTTGGAAGCGACGAAATGATGTCGCCGGTGGGGTTGCCGAAACGTTTCAACTCGAAATGTGTTCCGGACAAATTGGCCGGCTGATTCCGAGCGTGCCAACTTCGCTTCATGATTCAAATTCGATTTCTGTAAATGCATGCGCGGTCTGGCAAAATCCCTGAATGCCCACACTAGACTGGCGCAACCGCGCCGCCGCATTCAAAATAGATCAATTTGATGCTGCGGTAGAGATGCTGATCGAGTGTCGAGCTTTCTGAGAAAAAATTCGCAAAAGACTAGCATCCGCGGGGTGTTTCAGCCTTTTTCGTCCCAAACGCCGCGCCCCGCCTAGACTTTCGCCATCAACCGCAACAGCGGGTCGATTTGCGCGCCGCAAATACTGAAGCGTTTGCTGCGCGACTTTTCGCCCGAGATAATCGCTACATCGCGAGGTGGAATCCGCAGGACATTGGCGAGAAAACGGCAAATTTCCTCATTTGCGCGGCCATCAAGTGGCGGTGCGGCGACGCGGATTTTCAGTGCGTTTCCGTGCAATCCCTGAATGAGTGTTTGCCGTGCACCAGGCTGCGCGTAGATCGAAATAATCAGTGCATCGCCCTCGGTGTGAAACCAGACTAGCGATGGCGCATCAGGCGGGCACAAGAATCGTTAACCGCCGCGTTTGCCAGGAGCGGAGACAGGGCCGCCCGGTGTGACGGCGACGTTGCGATTGCCAGTGCCCGTATTCGCGGCGACCGGCGTGAGCGCGACGGTGCGGCCCATGCCTGCCGCGATGCCGAGCCAATCCCAGCGGCCTTGCGCGATCGCGTCCAGAATCGTGGCGCGGTTTTGTAATGCCGCGGCATAGACGTTGGGCGGCAGCTCATTGAACTGCATGTAGGTTTCCAGACTGTCGTAGCCGCAGGCACCCTGGTAGGCGCAACCGTTGAGCACTTTGTACGCGTCTGCGCCGCAATTGGCACCACGATCACAGGCGGCCAGCTGCCAGGCGGGCGCCCAATCACGGGCGGTGAACGGGTCGCCATTCGGGCCGACGCGGCGATCCGCCAATTGGGTGGAACCCCACGACAGCAATTGGCCGGCGCGTTCAATGGCGAACGCGTCGCCAGTGGTCAATGCATCGCGCACCATCGCCAATTGATCTTCAGACATGCGGCGCTCCTCGATGCCACGCGCGTTGCGCGCCTGTTCGCGGTATTGATCCGAGGCGACGGCGACCTTCGCCGCAGGATTGCCCTGCGCGGCCGCTTCGCGGTATAGCTTAGAGATGTCTGCGGCGGTGATCGACACATTCGCGAAACCCTCGCACGTTTCTGTCACACGATTGAAGGCTTCGATGCGTTGCGCGTTGCCGGGGTCATTGTCTTTCAAGCGGTTCTGGAAGCGTGCCTTGTCAGCCTCGGATGGACCCTGTGAGCCGCGCCCGCGTCCGACGCAGCGCTCCATCGCGAGTGCCGCAAAAAATTTGGTTTCGCCGTCGGCCGCGTCCGGGTTGGCGGCATAGCGATCGTAGAACGCCTTCACGTTTCGCGCCTTCTCGAATTCCTGTGCCATCACGCTTTTCAGCGGCACCACCGTCCGCGCGGGCGAGACCTTTACCGCTGTGGCAGATTGCAGCGTATCCAGCGGCACCACCGACGACGCACCGCGAGACGCTGACGAGTTCTTGCCGGCGGCGACCGCTTTCTCGGCGGCGGCGTTCATTTGGCTCTCGCTCGGCGGGCGCAAGAAATACCAGCTTGCCGAAACGACGGCGGCGATAACACCGAAAACAATTACTAACGTCTTGTTCATGGAGGCAATCTCACTTTACGATCTTGCATCTTAGCGGAAACCGCGTTTTGAAATGCAAAATGGGGCGCTCGGCCCGAATGGCACTTACTTAAGCAAAAAGGCAACCCCCGAAGCATTGCGATGATGGTATTTACTGTCTCCCCGGCGTAGGCCGGGGCCTAATTTTCGATGCGTTGTGGCGCAGACAAAATTGGACCCCGGCCTACGCCGGGGAGACAAATTTGAGATTGGCACCCGTAACCAGTTTGCGGTCAATTGTGGAGTCCACAGTGCTTAAGTAAGTGCCATTCGCGCTCGGCCCCATTTTTTGCGCAAGAAAATTGTAACTAGTTGTGCAAAATCTTCGACAGAAAATCCTGCGTGCGTTGCTTTCTGGGCGAGCCGAAGAATTCATCTTTGGTGCAATCCTCCAGAATCGAGCCGCCTTTTTCCATGAAAATCACGCGGTCGGCGACTTTTTTGGCGAAGCCCATTTCGTGTGTGACGACCATCATCGTCATGCCTTCCTTGGCAAGCTCCACCATCACATCCAGCACTTCGTTGATCATTTCCGGATCGAGTGCGGAAGTGGGTTCGTCGAACAGCATCGCGATCGGATCCATCGACAGCGCGCGCGCGATCGCCACGCGCTGCTGCTGGCCGCCGGAGAGTTGCGCGGGAAATTTGTCTTTGTGCTCGATGAGGCCGACGCGTGTCAACAGTTTCAAGCCTTTCTCGAGCGCTTCGGCTTCGCTGCGGCCCAGCACCTGCGTTTGCGCGATCGTCAAATTCTTGGTCACGCTCATGTGCGGAAACAACTCGAAATTCTGGAACACCATGCCCACGCGCGAACGCAATTTCGAGAGATTGGCGTCCTTCGCGCCGACCGAAATTCCATCGAGCAGTATTTCGCCTTTCTGGAACGGCTCCAGTCCATTGACGGTTTTGATGAGCGTGGATTTGCCGGATCCCGATGGCCCGCACACCACCACCACTTCGCCCTTGTTGACGTTGGTGGTGCAATCGATCAGCACCTGCTTGTCGCCATACCATTTGCTGACGTTTTTGATTTCGATCATGGCCATGGGGGTTGTCCTGTTTTGATGAATTTGGGAATCGTTTGCGGCAGCCGGCGCGGTTCAGCGGCCACCGGGTTGCGTGCGGACTTGGATGTACTTGACGAGTTTCGAGGCGCTGAAGCAAATCACAAAAAACACCAGCGCCACAAACACATACAGCTCGGTGGTGCGACCGGTCAATTGGCCGGCGGTACTCGCGGCACCCAGAAAATCCTTGAGCGCCACGACGTACACGAGCGAGGTATCCTGAAACAATATGATTGCCTGCGTGAGCATGATGGGAATCATGTTGCGAAACGCCTGCGGCAACACCACCTGACCCATCGATTGCCAGTAATTCATGCCCAACGCATAGGCCGCCCACGGTTGCCCGCGCGGGACCGATTGAATGCCGGCACGGATAATTTCCGAGTAATACGCCGACTCCACCATGATGAAGGCGACCACGGCCGAGGTGAACGGGCCGACCGCTTCGCCTTGCTTGCCGGTCACCCAGCGCACCAGTTCCGGCGTCAAAAAATAGAACCAGAAGATCGCCATGATGAACGGGATCGAGCGGATCAGATTCACGAATCCCGCGACCGGGTACGAGAGTAGTTTGAAGCTGGACAAGCGCGCCATCGCCATCAAGGTGCCGAAAAAAATGCCGCCGACCAGCGCGATGGCGAATAGTTGCAATGAAAGCAGCATGCCTTTCCACAGGATGGGCAGGCTTTTGATGATGATGCCGAAATCGAAATCACCCATGTCAGTGGCCTCCCTGCGAAACGTAGCCGGGTACCCTGAGCTTATTCTCCAGCAGGCGCATCAGGAAAATGACCGTCAGCGTGATGACGATGTAGATCATTGTCGCCGCGCTCAACGCTTCAAATGTCTTGAAGGTGTATTCCGAAATTTGCCGGCTAATCGCGGTGAGCTCCAGCACGCCGATGGTCAACGCGGTGGAAGAATTCTTGAAGATCGTCAGAAATTCGGACGTCATCGGCGGGATGATGAGGCGAAACGCCATTGGCAACACCACGAAGCGATACACCTGCGGCAAGGTGAATCCCATCGCGAGTCCCGCGCTGGTTTGCCCCTTAGGCAATGATTCAATGCCGGCGCGCACCTGCTCGGCGACGCGCGAGGCGGTGTACATGCCGAGGCAGAGAACCGCTGCCGTGTATTCCCACAAACTGAATTGCGCGAACGGCAACGTGATCAGATTTGGGTAGGTGCCCTTGAGCCAATCGCCCATCGCCGTCGGCACCACCTCGGGCATGACGAAGTACCAAAGAAACATCTGCACCAGCAGGGGAATGTTGCGGAACAGCTCGACGTACATGGTCGCGGGTGTGCGCAGCCACTTGACCGGCGTGGTACGCGCAACACCAAGCAATGAGCCCAGCGTAAACGCGATGATCCAGGCCGCAATCGATACCAGCAAGGTCCACATGACGCCGGACAGCAACCATTCAAGGTAGGTCTGGCCGCCCGATGGCGCTTGCTCCAGAAAGACTTTCCAATCCATGTTGCGCTCCCCATGCGGATGCTACGGCAGGATGATCGGACGCTTACGTGCCTTGTTCTTATTGGTCGTTCGCGCTTTCGCTTGCATTCCCGTTTCGCGAAACCTCAGTCCGGGTGCGATTCAAACTGATGTGGTGCTTGGCTCCTCCCTTTTCAAAGGGAGGGTGCGAGGGATTTGCGGTGCCGAAAAATTTGCCGATGCCGCTGGTGGTGAAGACCGAAAATCCCCCTCAATCCCCTTTTTCAGAGGGGGAAGCGAAACAAGTTCACGCTTCCACATCAGTTTGAATCGCATCCCCGCAGCCCCAGGAATGAAGATGGAAAAAAGGGGAACCGATTTCTCGATTCCCCTTTGGAGCACCTAGTTATTCCGGCAGGGCCTGAAGCTGGAAGCCGGCCTTCAGGAGCGGGCTCATCGGCACGCCCATGGTCTCGCCTGATGGCAATTTTTCGATGAACCACTTGTCATAGATCTTATTGATGTCGCCCGAACGCATGAGGCCCGCGAGCGCACGGTTCACCACGACGGCAAAGGCGGAATCGTTGTTGCGGTACATGATGCCGTACGGGTCATAGGACAAATAGTCGCCGATGACTTCGAAATCCTTCGGCTTTTTGGCTTTCGCGATCAAGCCATAGAGCAGGATGTCGTCCATCGAAAACGCCGCAGCGCGGCCGGATTCCACCGTCAGGAATGATTCGGCGTGATCCTTGGCGGCCAGGAACTTGATGTTCAGATTGTCTTTGTCGGACAAGGCTTTGATGGTGCGCTCGTTGGTGGTGCCCTGCGTGATCACGACAGTCTTGTTTTTCAGATCCTTGTATGACTTGATCTTGGCCGACTTCTTCGCCAGCAGTTTGGTGCCGGTGACAAACGTGACCGGTGCAAAGGCAACCTGTTTTTGACGCGTGAGGTTATTGGTGGTGGAGCCGCACTCGATGTCGATGGTGCCGTTGGACATCAATGGAATGCGGGTCTGCGACGTAACCGGGTTGTATTTCACGGCGAGCGTCGGCAGCATCAATTCCTTTTTCACTTCTTCGACGATCGCTGCGCAGAGATCCATTGAGTAGCCGATCGGCTGCTGCTTGTCATCGAGGTACGAAAACGGCACCGATGTTTCACGGTGGCCGACGGTGATGGTGCCGCTGTCCTTGATCTTCTTCAAGGTGCCGGTCAGGTCTTGCGCGATCGCCGGTGCCGCCAACAGGGCCGACGCAAACATGCCGCCAACCAATTTGCTCAGGGTGGAAAATTTTGACATTGCTCTTGCTCCTCGTTTTGACTAATGAAAAATTTTGACTGAAAGTGTGTGCCGCGATGCAATCGCCAGATAGTACGCCGATTTCAATTTTCAGTTTACATGATGTACATCAAGCAATCCAAGTGCCAACTCAGTTTGGCTGGACCAGTAGAGCGGCAGCCACGTGGCGGCCTTCGCCCATCAACACGTTGTAGGTACGGCACGCGGCCGGCGTATCCATGACATCGAAACCAATGCGTGCATGCGAAAACGCGGCCATGATGCGTGAATCGGGAAAGCGAAAGGTAGCCCCCGAACCGAACACGACCAATTCCGGTTTCATCTCGATCAACAGAGTGAAATCAGCCAGTGAAAGCGCGCCGAGATCGGCAATTGGCCACGGCGCGACCAGCTTGTCCGGCAGCAAAATCAAGGGCGACTCAATGCGCGTCTGATTGACCTGAACAAAGCCCGCGCCGTGCCCCGTCACGGTGTTGAGTCCAGCGGAAGAATTGAGGTGAAGTTTCATGGGTTCGAGGCGTGAAAACCGGGGTGGTGTCGGCTAAAATAGTTTTTTGCGCTGCACAAAATTGGTGCTTTTTTCATTCAACCCGCGCCGCACCGCACTAAATTCGTTCAATTATAGCCACCCGTAAACGATCCCCCTTTATGACCCACGAATTTTCCCGCATAAAACGGCTTCCGCCTTACGTTTTCAATATTACCTCCGAGCTCAAGATGGCGGCGCGTCATCGCGGCGAAGACATCATCGACATGTCGATGGGGAACCCCGACGGAGCCACGCCGCAGCATATCGTCGATAAATTGGTCGAGGCGTCGCGGCGGCCGAATACGCACGGCTACTCGGTTTCGAAAGGCATTCCGCGCTTGAGGAAGGCCATTACCGATTGGTACAAGCGCCGTTATGACGTGGAGTTCGATCCGAATACCGAAGCCATTGTCACGATTGGCTCGAAGGAGGGGCTCGCGCATTTGATGCTCGCCACCCTCGATAGCGGCGACACCGTGCTGGTACCGAACCCGAGTTATCCGATACACATTTATGGTGCTGTAATCGCCGGCGCGCAGATCAAGCACGTTCGCATGACCGAGGGCGTAGATTTTTTCGAGGAAGCGGAAAAAGCGATCCGCGAATCGTATCCAAAACCGAAAATGCTGATCCTGGGTTTTCCCTCAAACCCTACCGCGATGTGTGTGGAGCTGGAATTTTTCGAGCGCATCGTCGCACTCGCGAAAGCCAACAACGTGCTCGTGGTTCACGATTTGGCCTATGCCGACATTACCTATGACGGCTGGAAAGCGCCGTCGATCATGCAGGTGCCGGGTGCGCGCGATGTGGCGGTTGAATTTTTCACGATGTCGAAGTCCTACAACATGGCGGGATGGCGCATCGGTTTCATGGTCGGCAACAAGGAACTGGTATCTGCATTGGCGCGCATCAAGGGCTATCACGATTACGGCTCGTTCACGCCGATTCAAGTGGCGAGTATCGCGGCGCTTGATGGCCCGCAGGATTGCGTGGCGGAAGTGGTGGCTGAATATCAGACTCGGCGTGACGTGTTGCACAAAGGCCTCGCGGAAGCGGGCTGGGTGACGACGAAACCGAAAGCGACGATGTACATCTGGGCGAAGATTCCCGAACACTACCGAAAAATGGGTTCGCTGGAATTCGCGAAAAAATTATTGGCTGAAGCGAAAGTGTCGGTATCGCCGGGGATTGGCTTTGGTGAATATGGCGATGACCATGTGCGATTCGCGTTGATCGAAAATGCCGAGCGGACGAGGCAGGCGGTGAGGGGGATCAAGGAGATGTTTCGCAAGGATGGTTTCGTCAAATAGGTACAACTAATAATTGCTGTCATCCTGAGCGCAGCGAAGGATCTCGGCGCATAAAGCACTGCGGATCAACAACGAGATCCTTCGCGTTGCTCAGGATGACAACAAGATGACAAGCATGAAAATAATCCCCATCACCAACGCGGTCAGCGAAATCATTGAACGCGAATGGCTCGTTCAAGCCGAAGCCGTGCATCGGCAATTGCGCCCGCATCTGCCTGCCGATTACCTCGCGCGCATGAAGGAAGTTTTCAACAGTGGCGCGGAAATGGCCGTCGCGACGGACAACGGCAACTTGCGTGGCCTCACCGTTTTCCGCATGCTGGAAAAGACCTTCAACGGCCGCGATCTCTATTGCGATGATCTGGTCACCGATGAAGCTAAACGATCAACGGGTGTTGGCCGAATGCTCATGCAATACATGGAAAAACTCGCCATTGAACGCGGCTGCGACACCTTTTCGCTCGACTCCGGTTGTCAGCGCGAACAAGCGCACAAATTCTATTTTCGCGAAGGCATGACGATCACTTCGTTTCACTTTGTAAAAACTTTGAAGAAATTCGCATCATGAAACCCATCAACGTAGGACTGCTCGGGCTCGGCACGGTCGGCTCCGGCACCATCGAAGTACTGAAACGCAACCGCGAGGAAATTTCACGCCGCGCCGGCCGCGAAATTCGCGTCACGCACGCGACCGCGCGCGATCTGACCAAGCCGCGCGACTTTTCGCTCGACGGCATCGAGCTGCTACCCAACGCGGACGCGTTGGTCAGCCATCCCGACATCGACATCGTTTGCGAATTGATTGGCGGTGACACCACCACCAAAGCGCTGGTGCTGAAAGCGATCGCCAATGGCAAGCATGTGGTGACGGCCAACAAGGCCTTGCTCGCGAAACACGGCACCGAAATATTCGCTGCCGCGTTGGAACACAAAGTGATGGTGGCGTTTGAGGCGGCAGTGGCGGGCGGCGTGCCGATCATCAAGGCGCTGCGCGAGGGCTTGACGGCGAACCGCATCGAATGGATCGCCGGCATCATCAACGGCACCTCGAATTTCATCCTGTCCGAAATGCGGTCGCGTGGCGCGTCGTTTGAGTCGGTGCTGAAAGAAGCCCAGGCGAAAGGTTACGCGGAGGCCGATCCCGCGTTCGACATCGACGGCATCGACGCCGCGCACAAACTGACGATTCTCTCGGCGATCGCCTTCGGCATCCCGGTGCAATTCGACCGTGCGTACACCGAAGGCATTTCGCGATTGACCGACAAAGACATCAAGTATGCGGAACAACTCGGCTACCGCATCAAGCTGCTCGGCATCACCCGCCGCGCGGCCAACGGGATTGAGCTTCGTGTGCATCCGACGCTAATTCCCGCGAAACGCCTGATCGCGAACGTGGAAGGCGTGATGAACGCGATCCTCGTCAAGGGCGATGCCGTCGGTGCGACACTTTATTACGGTCGCGGTGCCGGATCGGAAGCGACCGCCAGCGCTGTGGTGGCCGATCTGGTGGATGTCACGCGCATGCTGACCTCTGACCCCGAGCACCGCGTGCCGCACCTCGCGTTTCAGCCGGATCAATTGCACGACACGCCGATTCTCGATATTGAGCAGGTCGTTACCGGCTGCTATTTACGGCTGCGCGCCTACGATAAACCCGGCGTGATGGCCGATGTGACCCGCATCCTCGCCGACAGTGGCATTTCGATTGATGCGATGCTGCAAAAAGAAGCCGAGGAGGGCGAAGATGTGGTCGATGTCATCATCCTCACGCATCCTTCTCTCGAGAAAAACGTCAACACGGCGATTGCAAAAATCGAAGCGTTGACGACGATTGCGGGCAAGGTCGTACGGATTCGATTGGAAGAATTGAGCTGACATGCGCTTGAATCAGGTCACGGTGACGGTTGCGAATATTGAATCGGCGACGACGTTCTATCAATCGCTCGGACTCAAATTGATCGTCAAAAGTCCGCACTACGCGCGATTCATGTGCCAGTAAGGTGAGAGCACTTTTTCCATTCATCTCGGTGACGCACCAGTCACCGCGAGCACGGTTGTCTACTTCGAGAACAAAAACCTCGATCAATGGGTCAAAGATTTGCAGGCTGCCGGAATGGTTTTCGACAGCGAACCCGCCGATCAACGCTGGCTCTGGCGCGAAGCGCGGTTGCGCGACCCGAGCGGCAATCCGATTTGCCTGTTTGACGCCGGCGAAAACCGATTGAATCCGCCTTGGCGTTTGGCAGAAACGGAATCACCATGAGCATGAAATACGTCAGTACGCGTGGCGCTGGCACGGCGCCGGATGAGGCCGCAAAATCCTTCAGCGATATCCTGCTTGAAGGGCTCGCGCCGGACGGCGGATTGTTTCTGCCGCAAACCTATCCGGTGTTGAGTGCCGAGGAATTGACGGCACTGCGCCCACTTTCTTATCCAGCGCTTGCCTTTGAGATCATCCACAAATTTGCCGACGATATTCCGGCGGCGGATTTGAAGACAATTATCGACAAGACCTACACGGCCGAGGTTTTTGGCGGTGCCGATATCACGCCGCTACAAACACTGGCACCGAATCTGCACCTGCTTAGACTTTCCAATGGCCCGACGCTTGCGTTCAAGGATATCGCGATGCAATTCCTTGGCAACCTGTTCGAATACGTACTTGCCAAACGCAACGCCGAGGTGACGATTCTTGGTGCCACTTCCGGCGATACCGGTTCGAGCGCGGAATACGCGATGAAAGGCAAACGCGGCGTGCAGGTATTCATGCTGAGCCCGCTGGGAAAAATGTCGCCATTCCAGACCGCGCAAATGTTTTCCGTGCAGGATGCAAACATCCACAACATCGCCGTGCGCGGCGTGTTCGACGATTGTCAGGATGTCGTCAAGGCAGTGTCGAACGATCTTGAATTCAAAACCAAATACAAGATTGGCGCGGTCAATTCGATCAACTGGGGCCGCATTGTTGCGCAAGTGGTGTATTACTTCAAAGGCTATTTCGCGGCCACAAAATCCAACGATGAAAAGGTGTCGTTCGCGGTACCGTCGGGCAATTTCGGCAACGTGCTGGCAGGGCATATCGCGCGCATGATGGGGCTGCCGATCAAGCATCTGATCGTGGCCACCAATGAAAACGACGTGCTCGATGAATTTTTTCGCACCGGCAATTACCGGCCACGGAAAACGTCGGAGACCTTACAAACCTCCAGCCCCTCGATGGATATTTCGAAAGCCTCGAATTTCGAGCGCTTTCTCTACGATCTTTTTTGGCGCGATCCTGCCGCCGTTCGCGAACTGATGCGCAAAGTTGAGCACGAAGGCGGATTCAATGTCGCCGAATGCGGGGATGTGTGGAAGCGCATGCCGGGATTCGGTTTTCTATCCGGGCGCAGCAATCACGCCGACCGAATCGCGACAATTCGTGATGGGTGGGGAAAATTCAAAATCGAAATCGACACGCATACCGCGGATGGCATGAAGGTGGGGCTCGCGCATCGCCAAGCGGGCGAGCCTTTGATCTGCCTTGAAACCGCGTTACCGGCAAAATTCGAAGAGAGCATGTTGGAAGCTCTCGGCAGAAAGCCGTCGCGTCCGGCGCGCTATGAGGGGATTGAATTGCTGCCGCAGAAATTTGAAGTGATGGAGGCCGATGCGGGGGCGGTGAAACGGTTCATTGCGGAACGTATCGCATAGCGGTCTGAATTGAGCAGGGAACGTCGTGAATTCCCCGATGACGCATTTTGATCGGACACGGTTCGCTCAAACACCGTTCACGCGAGAAGGAAGTGAATCAACATGAAAATTCGAACTTTCCCCGCGTAGGCGGGGACCCAAGTCAATTCGTGCCGTCGCGCAAAACTTTGGCCCCCGCCTGCGCGGGGGAAGGAAGTGATTCAACTTGAAAATTCGAACTTTCCCCGCGTAGGCGGGGATCCAAGTCAATTCGTGCCGTAGCGCAAAACTTGGGCCCCCGCCTGCGCGGGGGAAGGAAGTGATTCAACTTGTTTGGTTGCCGGATCAATGGTCGCACCAGAAGGTAAAGGTCAAGCATTGGCGCTCTGTTCGGAGCACTTTCGCCTGAAACGCCTCGCCAGTGCTTGACCTTATCGGCTAACCGGGGCAAATTTGATTTGCGCCGATACTGAGCGCGTTCACGTCCCGAGCGTGATGCCACACCCATTGAAGCTGATGCGCAAGCCAGCGCATTTCGGCGCAGAATACCCGGTCACGAGGCAAAAATCACTGCCACTGCGGGAACGGGAAGGCGACGGTGATTCCGCGAATGCATTGTTGTCGACAGGAGAATTCCACATGGTGCCATCCCGCATTTTCCGCTTAGTGAATTTCTCCGTGTTCGTGTGTCTGCTGGCGGTAACGTCCATACAAAATGCGCACGCGCAATGGACCTATCGCGTCGCCTCGGATCCCTACATTCGAAATATCAGCGTGTTTGCCGGTGTTCCCGCGGCGGGCAGTAATACGCTCATTGTCTCCACGCTGACCGACGGCATGTACAAGATCGTCGACACCGGCAATCAGCAGACTTCATCCTTTCAGAAGATAAATAACGGCATACCGATCCTCGAGGTCAGGTTTCACGCCGCCATCGATATCAACACGATCTATGCCGGTACCGATGGCGCGGGATTGTTCAAAACCATCGACGGCGGCGCCAACTGGCTGCCGCTCAATGGTTCTGGTGGGACGGCGCTGGGCTGCTCATATATTCGTTCGTTCAACTTCGACGCAACAACGCCCCGCACGCTCATTGTCGGCACAGCGTGCCGTAACAACAGCGGCTTTTACAAGAGCATCGACGATGGCCTCACCTGGAGCCGCCTCGGCAATACCACGCTGCCGGACGATGTCGCCGTGTCGGGAACAGTTCGCGACGTCGCCTCGAACACCTTCTTCCTGGCCAGCAGCAACTATGGCGTCTTCAAGAGCGTCGATTCGGGTGCGAACTGGGCCGCCGCCAACAGCGGCATCACCACTGCCAATGGAATCCTCAACGCATTCAACATCCAGTTCACTTCCAATGCACCAATTGCCGGCGTGTCCCCGACCAACCTTTTGGCGTACGTACACGGCGGCGGCGTTTATCGCTCGACCGACACTGGTGCGACATGGACGCTGAGCGAGACTGGATTGCCGCCCGGTTATGCCGCGCTCGGGGGAATACAGAAAGAATCTAACGCCATTCTGTACATCGGCCTGGACCGGCAAGGCATGTACAAGAGTACTAACAACGGTTTGAATTGGGCGCCGTGGGGAAATACGGCGACCGGTAACAACACCCAGGTCGCCCGCTCGCTCGCCTTTTTCCCGTCAGTCGCGCCAACGACATACTACATTGGCACAATCGATGGCCTGGCCAAGACCACCGATGCCGCAGCGACCACCAACAGCGTGGTTGAATTCAATGGTGGCGGGCGCATCAATGCCATCACCCACGATCGCGATACGCCCTATACCGCCTATGTAACCGCAGCCTCGTTGTACAAGCTTGACTACATCTACGGCAACTGCAATGCGGGCTGCGCGCCGATGGATACCGGCATTACCGGCAACACCATCGAGGGGGTGCCCTATCAGGATAAATCCAACCCGGCCACTTTCTACGTCACCACCAGCAATCGCGGCATTTTCAAGAGCACCAATGGCGGCGCCCTGTTTTCCGCGATCAACAATGGCCTGCCGAACATGATCGGGCAAACCAGCCGATTGGCGATCGACGAGAGTAATCCGCAGACGCTGTATCTCGGTCTCAGCAATGCGGCCGGCGTGTTCAAGAGTACCAACGGCGGCGCACTGTGGACCGCCTCGAACAATGGCCTTGATACGCCGGAAAAACGATCGATCGTCACGGTGACCCAGGATCAAAACAACACCAACATCGTTTACGCGGCGACCAACGCAGGCTTGTACAAGTCCACTGACAGCGGCGCCAACTGGATACTCAAGTATTCGGCCACCGATAGCGGTGGTTCGCTGTTGCCTGTCAGCGGTATCCGTGTGCGCACCGGCAACTCGAACGAGATTTACATTGCCAACAATCACGTCAATGCCAACGGGTCGCTCGCTGCGTCGTCGGGAATACACAAGAGTATCGACGGTGGCACCAACTGGACCAATATTCTGGCCAACCAGAAGGCCTCGCAGGTACGCGTGCTGACCAATGGCGACATCTATGCCGGCATCTCGGCGAACTCGGGCAATCCCGCCGTCTGGCTTTCAACCGGCGGCGGCGCGATGTCGCCTTATTCCGGCGGGCTGAACGGCAGCGATATCCGTACCTTTGGGGTTGCCGCGGATCGATCGGCGGTGATTTCGCTATCGTTGGAAAACGGCCTTTATACCCATAACGTGACCGGGCCTCCCCCGTCGGTGGCAGTGTCCGCGACCATCACGGAAGCACCTTTCGTCATGACGACGCTCTACTTCGATCCGCAGCCGGTAAACACCACCAGTGCCGCCAAGTCGGTGACGGTGACGAACACCAGCGCGTCGGCGGCAACGATAGTCGCCTTCGGCGTGGACAACGATCAGTTCGGCGTACAAAGTCATACCTGTGGCACCAGCCTTGCGCCAGGGGCATCTTGCATGGTCAATGTCGTGTTCAATCCATTCAACACGGGCGACACCAGTGGCACGCTGTTTGCCGCCGGGCCAGTGTCCGGCGTCTCGATCCCGGTGGGCGGCATAGGCACCAGTGCACAGCCCGCCGGCATGTATTCGATGGTTCCCGGCATGGTGCCTGCCTATCCCGGACTGGCGAATACCGCGGTCATTCGCGAATTGAGTTGGGGCAACCAGGCGCTCAATACGTCGCGTACGCTTTCCGTCGTCTTGAAGAGCATCGGCAGTGTGCCACTGAACATCACTTCGATTACCATCGATCAGCCACAATTCACGCTAAGCGGAACCTGCACCGGCGGTGTGCAATCCGTCCCGGCCGGCGGCAGCTGCACGATGAGCGTGACGTATACGCCGACAGCCCCCGGCAACAATACGGCGAACCTCGCCGTTAATAGCAATACGACCCTCGGCCCCGCAGGACGGATCAACCTCGCCCTGATGGGTGTTGGCGAAATCGCGGCGAATGATGGCAGCCTCGTTGCCGCATTCGGTGACGGCGGCCGCAACTACATCTCGACTGGCCTTTACGGTAACGAATCCGCCGAGTCTATTGCCAAGCAATCGGACGGCAAGACGCTCGTGCTCAGCGTCGGCCGCAATGCGGTGGAAAACGGCTTCTCGATTCCTGTCCTGACTCGCCTCAACCTGGATGGAACTCTCGACACCACATGGGGTACTGCGGGCTACGTACGATTGCCGACACCCGGCGGCGGTGGCGCAAGCGGCACCAACAGCGGAAACCTGTTTGTGCTGCCGAGCGGCAAATTGATTGTCCTGATTGACTACAACACGCCGAGCAACGGCAACGACACGATCGTCTACCGTTTGCTGTCGACCGGCGCCATCGACACCACCTTCGGTACAGCCGGAACCGTGACGATCGCCAGTCTTTTTGGGACGCACATTCGCCTGTACGCGGACGACCGGATGCTGTTGGGCGGGGTGGATGCGACGACTTCCCCCACCAATAATCAGCTTTCCTTTGTCAGACTGACGGCCGATGGTGCATTCGATCCGACCTTTGGCACCAGCGGCCGAAGCAACATCCTGTTGCCGGAAACGGCCGAATCTGGCAATGGCACCACCCAGTTCGAAATCGGCAGCGACGGCAAAATTCTGTTCGCCTATGCATTCGGCACCGGCACCGCGCGCGATTTCGCCATCTATCGGCTTACCACCGCCGGCGTGATCGATACCACATGGGGTACGAACGGTCGCCTGACCGTCGCGCCCACCGCCAGGGAAGACAATATTCGCCAGATGCGCACGCAGATTGACGGCAAACTGCTGATCGCGGCGCGCACGAGTCAGCCGACATCGGCAACCAACTACGAGATATCGCTAATTCGGCTCAATACCGACGGCTCACTTGACACGGGGTTTGGCGTCAACGGCGTCGTCGAAACGATAATCGGTGCGGCAGGTACCGTCAATGTCCGCGCCCGGGATATGCTGGTGATGCCGGATGGCAAGATTGTTGTCGCCGGCCACCGCAATGGCGCTGGGTTCGGAAACGATCTCTTCATTGCACGCTACCTCGCCAATGGTTTGCTGGACGCATCGTTTGGCAATAACGGCATCAAGGATCTTCCGCTTTCTCGCCAAAGCGAGTTTGCCGGGTCGATTGCCATTGATAACGACGGCGGACTGCTGCTGGCAGGCTCGCTAACACTGACCGATAGCGATCGCGGCAATGTCATCGGCACCGGGGTTGTGCTGAAAGTCAAGAATGTCGTCGGGGCGGCCCTATTGAACCTGACTGTCAGCGTCAGCGGATCGGGCACGGCGACGTCGTCACCGCTTGGCATCAATTGCGGAAATGTGTGTGTCGCCTCATTTGCGCCGACAACCATGGTGACACTTACCGCCACCACGTCCGGCGGCTCGACCTTTGCGGGCTGGAGCGGTGGCGGCTGCAGCGGAACGGGCACCTGCACGGTAACGATGTCAGTGGCCACCAATGTCACCGCCACATTTACCGGCGGCGTGGCCCTGCTGGTGGCGGTGCAATCGCGCAAAGTGCATGCCGGTGTCACCTACGATTTACCCATCACCATAGGTGTCCCGATCAACGGCGCAATCACCGTGGAGCCACGCCTTATCGGTGCCGGCCACAAAATTGTTTTTCAGTTCGATCAAGTAATTGCCGCCATGCTGCCAGGAAGCGTGACCACAACGGTCGGTGCCGCGACGGCGACGGCGAGCGGCAATCAGGAAGTGATCGTCACGTTGACCGGCGTGCCGGACAATCAACGCGCGACCATTTCGCTCAGCAACGTGAACGGCAACCCCACTAATGGCACTGTGTCGATGGGATTTTTGGTCGGAGATGTCAGCAATTCGCAGCGCGTGAACGCGAGCGATATTAGCGCCGTGAAAGCACGCGCCACCGGCATACTCACGCCACAAAATTTCAAGTTCGACCTAAGTGTTTCCGGTGCCATCAATGCGCAGGATACGACGCTGGTGAAGGCAAGGTCGGGGTTATCTATTCCGTAATCTCTAGCACTGGCGCGGCGTTTGGCGGCATTTTCGTCTGCAAGCCTCGCCAGATATAGAGTTTATTGGACGGCGCGTCCAGAGCGTAGCTTTGCCGCGGTGATGTCCACGCCATCCACGATGCCCGATGCGTTCAGGTCAAATTGAAAGTTGGATAGATTCAGCGATTGAGCGGTGCGCGCCTTCAGCGCACTGATGTCACTGGCGTTCACGGTCTTTGTGCCATTGACATCGCCAACCAAAAACCCCAGCGATACCGCGCGTGAAAAGCCCGGCCCATTGACATCGCTCAACGTAACGGTGATGCGCTGATTGTCGGGAATGTTGGTCAATGTGACCACAACATTATTGCCGGATGGCGCGGTCGATGCGAGGCCGATGGGTAGCGCCGAGGCATCGATCGCCTGCGCGGTGCCGGGCGCGGAAATCGGCACATTGAATTCGAATACAAGTGTATGGCCGCTGCCGATCATGCGTGGCTCAACCGTCAATGGGCCATTGATGTCGGCGACGGGTTCGATGGGCAGGCTGAACGCCCCGGCGCTACCGTGAGTCTTGCGGGATTTGACGGCCACGAGGGCGAGCGCTGCGCCGATGTCGGGCGTCACGTCTACCGTCGCCGATGGCACACTCGTTCCGGCACTACTGGTCGCGGTAACGCTGCAGGTGTGCAATGTGTTGTTCGCAAGTCCGTTGACCGTAATGGGTGAAGCCTCACCGCTCGCGGCGAGATTTCCGGGATTGCAAGTGGCGGTGTATTGAGTGATCAGCGCGCCGCCGTTGTTGATCGGCGAAGTGAAGCTGATACTTGCCTGCGAGTCGCCTGCCACTGCGGCACCGATAATCGGCGCGTCGGGTGCGACCGGAATGGCGGTGAAAATCGCGACGACCGTACAATTGGCGGTGACGCTATTGGTGGTGAACGTCGATCCCGCCAGCACGCCGCCGCAGGTGCCTGCCACGCTCGCGGTAAAGCCTGCATTGGGCGTGATCGTGAAAACGGGGGTGGCGTTGGGATTGACAATTTGGACGCTGCTTGGCGCAATGCTGCCATTCGAACCGGCGCTCGGTGTGACGGTGTAAACGGGATTGAATGTCGCGATCACGGTGCAATCGGCCGTGATGGGATTGGTGTTGTAGTTGGTGCCATTGAGTGAGCCGCCGCAGGTGCCGGTGACGACCGCTGAATAGCCTGCAAGCGGCGTGATGGAGAAGGCAACGGTTTGGCCCGACAAGACTTGCTGCGCTTGATTGGGACTCAAAAATCCATTCGGCCCAAGTGACGGCGTGACGGTAAAGAGCGTCGGGCCGGCACCGGTGTTGACCGTGAAATTGAACGACTTGTTGCCGATGGTGAGCACCGTCGTGCGCGACGTATTCGGTGTCGCGGCGCTGGTCAATCGCACGCAGGCGTAGTTGTCGGTCGCAATCGTACCCGCGCCCGGCCGATACGAAGCGGAACAACCGACGGGGTTGCCGGGTCCAGGTGAAATCGTGAATTCGCCGCCTGCGCCGGCGACCCCGGCGACTGAAATATTCGACGTCGTACCCAGCCCGGTGACTTTAACGAGATTGGATTCGATCGTTGTCGACAATGGCGCATTGTTCAATGTGAAAAACGCGATTTGGTCGGGCGTGATATCAGTGGAAGATGAGAATCCGGAAATGGTGCCGGCCCCGAGGTTTGCGAGGTACAGCTCGCCCGATTCTCCTTCGCCGAAGGTGCTGACCTGCGGCGTCAATCCCGCGATCAACGTGTAGGCGCCACCCGTGGCCGATGCATGCCAGAGTCGGCTACTCGAAAAATCGCCAAAAACGTATCTGCCGGCAAGATCCGGCGTGCTTTGCCCGCGATAGACATAGCCTCCCGTGATCGAGCTTCCATCGCTGCGCGGATACTCCAGTATCGGCGCGACGTAATTCGGCGGCGGGACACAGTTTGTGACGGTTGCGAGCGGCGGATAACGATGATTGCCCTCGCACACATTCCAGCCATAGTTCGCGCCGCCACTTGCACCTGCCGCTTGCCGATTGACTTCTTCCCAGGCGTTTTGCCCGACGTCGCCGATATATAAATCGCCGGTCGAACGATCAAAGCTGAAACGCCAAGGATTGCGTACACCGTAGGCCCAGATCTCGGGTCTTGCGCCGGCGACCAATCGGAAGGGGTTGCTGGCCGGAATGGAGTAGGTGGGAACACCGGTGACGTTGATGCGCAGAATTTTGCCGAGAAGGCTTGAGAGAGTTTGCCCGGAATTGAACGGGTCGCCGCCACTGCCGCCATCGCCCACGCCCGCGTAAAGAAAACCATCCGGCCCAAAGCGCAACGCGCCGCCGTTATGGTTTTGATACGTCGAATGCGGGACGGTGAGTAGGTTCACTCGCGATGCGGGATCGGCAAGATTCGGGTTCGCCGCTGAGCGTTGAAAGCGCGCGATTACCACGTCGCCAAAATTGATGCCCGCGCCGGTATTCGAGTTGCCGGTGAAATAGACAAAGAACTGTCCATTGCTCGCGTACTGCGGATGAAACGCAAGCCCCAGCAATCCTTGCTCGCCGCCGGCACTAATGATGGAATTCGTCCCCGTCAAATCCAGAAACGGTGTCGGCAACACAAAGCCATTCTGAATGATGCGGATTTTGCCGGCTTGCTCAACGATGAACAAGCGCCCGCTGCCATCATTCGCGTTGGCGATATCGACCGGCGATGAAAAACCGCCGGCCAGTGGGGCGAGGGTGATGTTGGCCGTTGACAAAGGTGCAATAACGCACAACAGCGCCGCAAACAAAAATGAGGCAATTCGCATGCAGATTAGTTTCACATAACCATGCAAACGCGCGACAAGCGCCGCCGACGAACGGTCAGGGCAATACTTGGCCGGATCTCGCCTTCACCACCGACACGTCGACGCCATCGATGACACCGGAAAGATTGACATCGTATCGCGCGGTCGTCGTATTCACTGCCTGGCCGTTGCGCGCCTTCACGCCGCTGATGTCGGCGGCGTTCACGGCACGCGAATTACTCACGTCGCCGACGTGAAATCCGATGGTTGCACTCGCACCGGCGGAGCCATTCACGCCTGACAGTGTCACGGTTACGCGCTGCCGATCAGGCACGTTGGTCAATGTCACAAGCACGTTGTTACCGGAGGCGAGCGGCGCGCTCGCAGAACCCACCGTCGTCATCACGCTTCCCGGCACGGTTACCGTTCCGCTGAATTGGAACACCAGCAAATGCCCACTGCCGATATTGCGCGGCTCGACCGAGACCAGGCCGTTGCTTGCGATGTTGTGGTCGATCAGCACGTCGAATGGCCCGGCAGCCGCGTGGGTCTTGCGCGAATTGACGGAGACGATCACCAGCGGCGCCACCGGCGTGACGCTCGACGAGGCAACCGACACGGCACCCGGTCCGGCAATGTTGGTGGCGCGCACGGTAAATGTGTATGGCGTGCCGTTGACCAGATTGTTGACAGTGTGTGAGAGACCGGTGGTGCCGGCATTGAGGTCTACGCCGCCAGCAGGGTTCGAGGTCACCGTATAGCCGGTGATATTTGCGCCGCCATTGCTGGCCGGGGCGGCGAATGAGACGGTGGCTTGGGCATTGCCCGCCATCGCCGTTACTCCTGTTGGCGCGCCGGGTGTTGTGGCAAACACGACGCTTTGTGAAGCGGTTGATGTGGCGTTGTATTGCGTATTGCCCGGTTGAATCGCGGTAATCGTGCAAGTACCTGAGGCAAGCATCGTGACAGTGGTGCCGGCCACGCTGCAGATGGTGCCTGTCGATGTGCCGTACGTAAAAGTCGTCAGCCCTGAGGTGGCAGTTGGCAACGGATTGACGGCGAACATGCTGTTCAGCACGAACGCGCGCGGCGTGGTTTGCGCGCCGAAGGTGATCGTTTGGTTTAGCTTCGCGATGTTGATGCTGAAATTCTGCGTCGCGGCGGGTGCGATCTGATTATTGGCAGTGATGGTGCCGGTGAAGAGGCCACCGACGGTTGGGGTGCCGGTGATGGCACCGGTGCTGCCTGTCAACGTCAGACCGGTCGGCAATGCGCCTGAGGTGACCCGGAATGCGGCGGGCGTGGTGAAGGTCGTCGCGCCCACGATCGTCGAAATGCCTAAGCCCAAATTGCCGACCAGCACCGGCGCACCGTTTGCAGTTACGGTATGGCTGTAAGGAGTATTGACTGTTCCGGTCGTGGGCGGGACGGCACTCGTGAAAGTAGGCGCGATGCGCTGGGAACTGAGACCGATTTCATTGGTAATGTTGGTGAAGTCGGTGGCGGTGGCACCGACCATTGAAATCGTTGATAGGCTCCCCATGCCGTTGTTGTATTTAAAGGCGAGATACGCGGGGTTATTGGCGGCGCGCAATGCACCCAATGAGCCTGTGCCCGTTTGGGAAAGTGTACTTATCGCACCATGGCAACCATTGCACTTTGGTACATACGTATTTTGCGCCGCGCTGTGCGACGAAAATATCAGCAAAGCGGCAAAGATTGTGAGCTGCTTCAGGATTCGGTACATGGCGCGCTTTCAAGGGGTCACGATCGACGCTGCGTGTTTCAACCGAACACTACACCATGTTTCGCAATTGTGGCACACCGGACGACGCATAGGGTCAACAGGTCAAGGCAACGATTTTCCCGCCCGCGATTTCACCACCGACACATCGGCCGGGCCGATTTCGCCCGTCAGGTTGAGATCGTATTTGAAATTGTTTGTCCCTGCAGGTTGCCCGACACGCGCTTTCACGCCGCTGATATCGCCTGCATTCACGCTCCCGGAGCCGCTGACATCGCCGGCGAGGAAGCCGACAGTGACGGATTCGTCTTCAAACGTCGGCTCGATACCAATCAACGTCAACGTGACTCGCTGATTGTCCGGAATGCCGGTCAGCGTCACGATGAGTTCGTTGCCGGAAACACTTGCGCTGGCATTGCCCATGTTGGGCGCCAGAGAAAGGCCACCAGGAAGGCTGGCTGCACCGATAATCGTTTGAAAGACAATGCGATGACCATTGCCGATCAGGCGAGGCTCAACCGTTGGAGGCGCACCGGGCGGCAGGGCAAACGCAATCGGCAAATCACGTTCCACGCCATTGTGCAATTTTCGCGACACGACCGACGTGAGAAGTGAAATATTGGCGGGCGTCACATTGACACCGCTTGACGCGGCGCCTGTGCCCAGTGCGTTGCTCGCTTTCACGTTGCAGGTATATGGTGACCCATTGGTGAGACCAAACACATAGAGCGGCGATGTCGTTCCTGTCGCCGTAAGGGTATTGCCGACACTCGCACAGGTGGCGGTGTAACTCAGGATAGGCGAACCCCCACTGAGGCCCGGTGCAATGAATGCGACTGATGCCGACGCGTTGCCTGCAAGGCCCGCACCAATCACCGGCGCGCCCGGCACGGTTGCTGGCGTCACGCTGTTTGAAGTCGCCGACAGCGCGCCATTGCCCTGCGCATTGGTCGCAAATACGCGGCAGGTGACGGCAACACCGTTCGCCATGCCCCCAACCGTAATCGGCGGAAACCCACCGAATGCAATCTGCGCCCCGCAGGTGGCGGTGTAACCGGTGACCATCGAGCCGCCATTGCTCGATGGCGCGGTGAAATTCACCGTCACCTCAGTGTTTCCCGCCACCGCAGTGCCGATGACCGGCGCTCCCGGCACCGTCACCGGCGTGACGCTATTCGAGGCCGCCGAGGGCAGGCTGTTGCCCTGACTGTTGGTGGCGAGCACGGTGCAGGTCACCGCAATGCCATTGGCTAATCCCGTAACCGTGATCGGCGAACCCGCGCCGCTCGCACTTGCGCCGCCGCATGTGGCGGAATAACTCGTGATGGCCGCACCGCCATCGCTACCCGGCGGCGAGAAATTAACGGTGAGCTGAGCATTGCCGGCGACAGCAACGCCAATGATCGGCGCGTCGGGAATTGTTGCCGGTACAAACGGCGTGACGGTATTGGATACCGAGGAAGGCAGACTATTGCCTTGCGCATTGCTGGCAATGACGGTGCAGCTCACGCCAACGCCATTGGTAAGACCCATCACGGTCAACGGCGAATTGCCGCCGCTTGCATTCTGTCCGCCGCAGGTCGCGGTGAAACCAGTGATGGAGGAGCCGCCGGTGTTGGATGGCGCGGAGAAGGCGATCGTCACTTGCGCGTTGCCGGGGACGGCGTTGCCGATGGTCGGCGGATCAGGTATGCCCAGCGGTGCCACGCTGGCCGATGGACTCGATGGTGAACTGGTACCCGCTGAGTTGGTCGCGGTGACCGTGCAGGACACCGGCACGCCACTTGGCAGGCTCGACACCAATAACGGGTTCGACAATCCGCTCGCGCTCTGTATGCCGCAAACTGCGGTGTACGACGTGATAGTGGCTCCGCCATTGTTCGCGGGTGGTGTGTAGGATACGTTGAGCTGGCCAAGGCCGGTGGCGGTGGCAGAGACGTTGGTCGGCGCGCCGGGCGGATTGATGGAGGGTGCGGAAATTGAGCCCGTGTTGCCCGCGAAATTGGTGGGGGAGTTGATTCCCGTGGACATGTCCCGATTGAGTGAAAGTACTCCGCCTGTCGGGAGGGATGAGTAACTGAGAATGTCGACATTCGCAAAATTGACCGAGCCATCCTGGGTGAACAAGAATCCATCCGGAATTACAAAGTCAGGCACGACGACGCCAAGCGCCTGAAAGCCGCTTGTGGCGATCAGGAATTTTTTGTTCGCGGTAGTGCCTTGGAGGTTGCTCGTGAAAGTGAACGTGTTGGTCGATGGTCCATTTGTGCTGGTGACGCTATGCCCATTGATGAACTGCTCATTTGCGGATTGGGTAGCGAATTCGACAAATTGAATTGTGCCGCTGGCATTCGAGTAAACCTCGTTGATTTTCCAGAGGTGAAACGCCGCCTGCGCCTGACCGGAAATTCCGATCAACACCGCACAACACCACACCCGCAAAATCCCGCGCCATTTTCCGATCATGGTCATTCCCTTTGTATTGCGATGGGGCAATAGCGCATTTACGCGCGAAAGGCGTTTTTGGTTGCAGAGCGCGAAACAACCAAACTCAAGCACTGGCGCGGCGTTTCAGGATAAATGCTGCCGAACACCGCGCCAGTACTGGTGTTTTCCGCGGCGTCCGACAAATGCACAAACTTGTCGCCCCGGATTTAGTCCGGGGTCAAATGTTTCACTTCCACTCAATATGCTACGAAACTTGGGTACCGGCATTCGCCGGTACGACAGGGAGTTATGTGAATTTGCCTGCGCTTGTCTCTACGGAATCATACGAAACTTGGGTACCGGCATTCGTCGGTACGACAGGGAGTTATGTAAATTTGCCTGCGCTTGTCTCTACGGAATCATCAACCCCGACCGCGCTTTCACGGCGGACACATCGGTACCGTTGATTGTCCCCGTGACGTTCAGGTCGAAGCGGTAATTGGTGGGCGACACCGCTATGCCGTTGTGTGCTTTCACGGCGCTGATGTCGCTCGCATTCACTGATCGTGAGTTGGTCACATCGCCGACGAGGAAACCGATCGACGCCGACGGATTCAAGGTGCCGTTCACGCCCGCGAGTGAGACGGTGGCGCGGCGGTTATCGGCAATGCCCGTCAACGTCACAATCACTTCGCTGGTGTTGCCACCGTTGATCGCGTGCGACACGCTGCCGAGTGTGGTGGCACTTGATGCCACCGACGTTACCGTGTTGTTGAAGCGGAACACGATTTGATGCCCGGCGCCGATAGTGCGCGGCTCGACATCGACCAGACCCGCGAGCGGCGTGCTGGCGATGATGCCAATATCCTGGTCACCCAAGCCCGGATGATTTCTCCGAGATACCACGCTATTCAGTGCGATCGGAGCCATTGCGCTGGGCATCACATTCATCGGCGGCGACGAGGCCGGTCCCGAACCGTTCGCATTGCGGGCGGTGACGGAGCATGAATAGTTTTGACCATTCGTGAGGCCTGTCGCGATGATCGGTGAGAACGTGCCGACCGGGCTCACGGTATTCGGCCCAATGCAGGTCACGGTGTAATCCAGAATCGGCGAGCCCCCATTGGAGGCGGGCACTGCAAAGGCAATGCTGGCCTGTGCATTGCCGGGCGTTGCAATCACCATCGTCGGCGCACTCGGCAGTATCGACACGCACGCAATGTTGCCGGTACCGATCGAGGTGGTTCCCATCGGGCAGGCGGTCTGTTGAATGGCGCCGCCACCCGCGACGAAGAAACCCGGCTGCGCGAGTTTGCATGAGGTCTGTGATGGCAAATCCTGATACGAGCCTGGTGAGCAGGCGATCTGTGCGGTCGCTTGCGGTATCGAGACGAAACTGCCTGGCGAGGCTTGCAGGCAAGCGGTCGCGGCCATCGCAGATTGATAGGTTCCCGGGCTGCACGCCGTCTGCGCGATTGCACCCGTGATGCTGACAAAGTTGCCGGGGCTCGCGAGTAAGCATGACGCCGCACCGGGCATCGGCTGATAAGTCCCGACCAAGCATTGCGTCTGCGCTATCGCGCCGGCCATCGCCACAAAACTTCCCGCGCTGGCCGGTGTGCAGGCTATCGCCCCGCCCATCGATTGGAATGTGCCGGCTACGCACGGGCTCTGCATTGTTGCGCCACTGCCCGCGACAAAGCTTCCGGGACTCGCCAACACGCACGACGCCTGTGCCGCCAGCGACTGATAGGCGCCTGGGCTGCATGCGGTCTGCGCAATCGCCCCCGTCATGCCGACAAAATTTCCCGGTGCCGCCTGCAGACAGACCGTTGCAGACGAACTTGGCTGGTATGTGCCGAGCGAACAAGCGGTCTGATTTGCGGAGCCGGCGTTAGCGACAAAACTTCCGGGCGACGCCAGAAGGCAAGACGTGGCACCGGTATTGGGTTGATACGCTCCTGCGAGACACTGCGACTGCGCCATCGCGCCGACGCCGGCGACAAAATTTCCCATCGAGGCGGGAGTGCAGGGGGCGAAACCGGTCATGGAAAAGGTGCCGGCGGTGCAGAAGGCGTTGAAAGTGGCGGTAACGCTTTTCGCTACGTCCATCGTCACCATGCAGGTGCCAGTGCCTGAACATGCACCTGACCAGCCAGCGAACACCGAACCTATTGACGGTGTTTGCGTCAGCGTGACGACGGTATTGGTCGCGAAGCCGGCGCTATTATTGTTGATCGCGGTGTCGATGCCGGCGGGATTTGAAACGACATTGCCGCCACCTGTTCCCGCTTTGGTGACCATCAGGGCAATTCCATTGACGTTCTGCATGAGCGTTGCGGAGGTGCTGACGTCATAGGTGGAATTGCCGGAATAGGCTGCTGTGATGGCATGAGCCCCTGTCGACAACGCGTTGGTGGTGCAACTCGCGCTGCCGCCGCTCATGACTACGAGATTGCAATTGTTGGGCATGGTGATAATGTTGCCCGCGTCGCGAAAGGTCACGGCGCCGGTGGGTGTGCCGGCACCGCCGGTGACAGTGGCCGTGAAGGTGACCGATTGGCCGGTGGTGGAGGGGTTGGCGGTGGACACGAGGGCCGTTGATGAACCGGCGATTGTCAACGGCAACGAGACGGCATCGATCCATGCGCGATCTTGGCAATTCATGTCTTGAGGATTAGACATGTTGAATGCCAATGAACATGGAAAACCCAGAACGTTGGTTTGCTTCCATCGCAATGTATGGGTACCAGCAGAAATTGCATAGCTAAAAGTCTTCCAGCCTGTATTTCCAGAATCGGTCAGCGCCACCACGGCACCAGGCAAACCTTGGTCAATCGAAAACTCGAAGGGGCCAAAGTTAGGAAAGCTATAAACCCTGTAGGCAAACGTCACAAATCCCGCCTGAAAACTCCCCGTAAACTCAATGGCCGAAAAACTACTTGCCCCAAGATTCGCAATCGCCCCGGATTTCAGACTGAAACCTCCTTCGAATGTGGAGTCCGACGCGACCGCCCATGGTGCCGAATTGCCCGCCGTCGCGTTGAATCCAGCAGGCGTCAAACCGCCTGGCGGCCAAGTCGTGCTTTCAGCAATTTGTACCGGGGCTGAGGTGGGTAGACCGATGAAAATGCCCGGCGCACCCGTGGGATTCGCGATACTCACGTTGAACGTCTCGCCGCCCTCCGTCACGCCATCATTGATCAGTGTGACGGGAATGAACTTGACCGTCGCATCGCCATCCGCCCAAGTGAGCATACCGCTCGCGGGTAAGTAGTCAAATCCGGCCTTTGCCGATCCGTCACTCGTCGAGTAGCTGACAGACACGGCGCCGCTTGCGCCGCCAACGCGGCTCACGGCGATGTTTACGACGCCGGCCATTTCACTGAAGGAATAGCTACTCTGGGCGAGTTGGATTGCGCCTGGCAGGGTTGCGACTACGGTCGCCTTAATGTTTTGCAGTGCGAAGCGCATGTCATTCATGGAGCGTGCATTGTCTTCCTGATTCGCTACGCCGCAGGGCTGCAATGTCGCGCCCCCGCCCGCCGGCGCGCACATCAAGTTGGGGTTGGAGAACTTCAATGTCACCGGATTGAAATAACTCATGATCGTGCCGACGTTGTTGCTGTTGTTTGTCGTACACGTGGGCTGCGTAATGCAACCGCCCAGCACAAACGGGTTGCAGGTCAGCACACCGCTTGCGCAAAAAAAATGCCCGAAGGAGTAGGGAAAGGCACCTGAATCTGGAGTGGGTGTACCGCCGTCCTGATACGCCGCCGTCGCCTTGTCATGCGCATTACCCATGTTGTGGCCAAGCTCATGGATGAATACCGAATCGCAACCCACCACGCAACCGGTCGTCACGGAATACATGAACCCTGCGTTCGGCGTTGCGGAGGTGGTAAGCCACGCGATGCCGCTCCCATTGTTATCGCCACCCGCACGCAACAGCGCAACCATATCAGCGCCCACACTCGTGCGTATTGCTTCAATATTGGTGAACGCAGCATTAACCCCGCCGCTTGGAGTGATCGCATCGAGCGCAGTGCCATTGCCGTCGATATCGTTGTAGTTGGCCATGGTTGCGTTTACCAATCGCAACGTGATTGCCACTTCACTATCGATATAGGCGGTATTTGCGGCGGTGACCAGATTGTATAAACGCGTCATCAACCCCGAACCAAGCCGGGCCGCGAGTCCATTCGTATAAACCACCATCAAGTCAATCGTGGCCTGCGGTGTGGGTGCGGCCAATGCAACAATTGAATCTGGCAATTTGGTTTCGACGCTCGTCGTTATGTTCTTCTCAGATCCATTCTTTATTGAGGGCTCCGGCGGAGGCGCGCGGCGTGAATCGTTACCAAGGTCAATATAGGGAATGAGTTTTTGCTCTTCTGTCATATCCACCAACAGATCCTGACCATCAAGGCCCGGCACGATTCGATAGAGTGTTTCAGGCGTACGAATTGAGCCAAATGCGCCGCCGGGGCCGGTGGTGATAATGACGCGATAGTCCTTTCCATGCTCTTTCAAGTAGCCGACGCTGGAGCGAATCCCACCGCCATGATCTTCGATGCGGTCAAACACAACGACGTGGCGCGTCTCATTGGGAAACACAAACTCGTGTTCTTCATTACCCTTTAAATCGTTCATCAATTCACGACTCAGCAGAATGGAAGTCGCTTTGCTCTTGATGTCGAACTTTGAACGGGGTGCATTTTTCGAGGTCGTCGATGCGTCGGGCGCAAAGATCGATTGCGCGGCGAATGCGGTCTCAGAAAATACAAAAGCCGAAGAAAGGCAGATCAGTGATACGAGAATCCGGCGAATGGGCGAATTTGTCATGTTGACCTCTGGATTTGTATTCACGATTCCAAGGACGGGGTCAATCGAGCGTACGCGATGTCGACCAAAGAAACCTGATTCTAAACTCAAAGTAATTTGCCGAGGGCGCGCGTCAGCAAACTGCGGACTTTTTTTTGCGCGACACGAACTTGACCGCGAACCAATTTGCGTTTTGCACGGCGTCGATGGTGGGCCAAACAAATGCCGTTACACTGTGCCTGCGTCACGGGAATTTCGTTTGGTTCAATTTCCATTGTGATCGCGTTACAACCTCGCTTCGGCTTGCAATTCGGGTAGCCACCATTCAGGTTTCCTCAATTCAAAGTGTTCGCGATAGGTGCCTTTGAATCCAACGAGTGATAAGCAATGAACGACAACATAGCCCTTCATCGCGACGATTTCATTTGGCTGCTGGGCAGTCTTTGCAATATTCATCGGCTTCCATTCGATGCCCGTTTGGTGTTGTCGCAATACCCGCCCCCCTATTCAACTGAGAAGCTCGAGCAGGCCGCAAATGCGCTGGGCCTTGAGCATAAGCCGCTCGTTGTCGGTGCCAAAACACCTTACGCGTCCCTGCCGACGCCGTTCGTGGCGCTTGCGCGCGAGCTTGTCGAACGTCCGATGCACGAAAACGCCGAGACACTGACAGAATCGTCGTTGGCGGCAGGCATGGCCACATTGGTGGTGCGCGTGGACGCGGAAAAAGTATTGCTCTTCAAATCCGGCAGTCAGGCACCGGTCACGGCTGACCTCCCCGTGTTTGCGCAGCAACATCTTGAACGGGTGTTACTGTTTCATCCCAAGAACAAGGATGTCAAGGACGACGACCGGCCGGAAGACTCGCGCATTTTCGGCTTTCACTGGTTTCTGCCGGAAGTTCTGAAGCATAAGCGCATTTGGCGCGACGTTCTTCTTGCCTCACTCGTCATCCAGTTGATTGCGCTGGTCACCCCATTATGTACGCAGGCGATTATCGACAAAGTGGTGGTGCATCAAACCGTCAATACCCTTTACGTCATCGCGTTCGCGCTGATCGTGTTCATGTTGTTCACCGCCATCCTTTCGTGGGTACGTCAGTACCTCGTCATACACACCGGTAATCGTGTAGACGCGGCGCTCGGTGCCGCCGTGTTCAGCCGGCTGTTCCGTTTGCCGACCCGCTATTTTGAAAGCCGTCCGACGGGTGTGATCGCGGCGCGCCTGCATGGGATCGAGAGCATCCGCGAATTCATCACTGGTGCCGCCGTGACGTTGATTCTGGATTTGCCATTTCTCCTGATTTTTATGGGGATCATGTTTTATTACAGCGTGCCACTTACCCTGATTACGCTGGCAATCATCGCCCTCATTGCGGTCATGAGTTTCTTCACGGCGCCGCTGTTTCAAGAAAGGCTCAATCAACAATTCATGCTGGGCGCGCGCAATCAGGCGTTCCTGACTGAATATGTCGCCGGAATCGAAACCGTGAAATCCCTGCAGATGGAGCCGCAACTGATCAACAAGTACTCGGAGTACCTTTCCACGTACCTCGACACCAGTTTCAAGACCAAGCAACTCGGCAACACCTACAACACCGTTGCCAACGCGCTTGAGCAATGCATGACCATCCTGATTCTCTGCGTCGGTGCCTGGCAAGTAATGAACCGCGCCGACTTCACCATCGGCATGCTGGTCGCATTCCAGATGTTTTCGGGACGGGTTTCCCAGCCGATGCTGCGCATCGTCGGACTTTGGCAGAATTTTCAGCAGACGCAAATCGCGGTCCGCCGTCTTGCGGACATCATGAACGCGCCGGTCGAGCCGTATTCGGTCGTGCCGCAAACACAATCAAACGCAAAGGGCGAAATTGAATTTCGCGACGTCAGTTTTCGGTATCGCGACGATTTACCTTTTTTGTATCAGGGCCTCAATTTGACCATTCCCACCGGCGAGTGCGCGGTGTTGATGGGGCCGAGCGGGTGCGGCAAAAGTACGCTGGCGAAGTTGTTGCAGGGTTTCTACCAGCCAACCGGCGGCGTCATCATGATCGACGGCAAAGATCATCGATATCTCGCCGCCAACGAACTTCGCAGCTATTTGGGCGTAGTGCCCCAGGAAACACTCTTGTTCTCAGGCACCATCTATGAAAACCTGATTCTCGCCAACCCCCTCGCAACGTTTGATATGGTCGTGCAAGCCTGCAAGTTCGCTGAAATTCACGATGTCATTGAGCAATTGCCGCAGGGATACCAAACTGAAATCGGCGAACGCGGTAGCGGACTTTCCGGCGGCCAGCGTCAACGGTTGGCGATCGCCCGCGCGTTGCTCAAACGGCCTCGGATACTGGTGTTCGACGAGGCCACCAGCAATCTCGACCCGACCACCGCCGAGCAATTCGCCAAGACCATCAATACCCTACGCGGCAAGGTGACACTGATATTCATCACTCACCAGCTTCCGAAGTCTCTGCAGGTCGATCATTTGGTCAATCTCGACGAAATTAGTGGACGCCAAATGGCCCCGCTTCCGTTGCAATCGTAGTGTTTGGCCGTGGACACATGGCCTTCTTGTGTTGCACTTGTAACCAATTGAATTAGTTGGAAAAAAATAGTAATTAATATTTGTGTCTTGTTGTGAAGTGTGAACTGGATCACAAAACGCGTTTGTTAATTCGGCGATACTTCGGCGGCGTCGATCGGCCCAAAAGTGCCGAATTTGAGACCACCCGACGCATTCCATCCAACGCGCATTCACAGGACGCCAAATGGCCACCGAAACAAAGAAAGTCACGCTGCAATTCGACCGCGAAACCCTTGCCGCAGTACTCGTCAAGATAGATCCAACCCTTACCACCGAGACCCTGACGAGCCTGATCAAGGCCGCCGGCGGCAGCGAAGCCGCCGCCATCAAAGCGCTATTCGGACAGGTAAATCAGCTCATTCTTGGCGGCTCGGCGGACGTGGCCGAATCCGATTTGGAATCGATCGTAAAAGGGCTGAACGCGGCAGGTTCCACCGGCAAACTGGTGAGTTTGGCCGGCACGGGCAGTGCCAAGCTCGCCGCCATGGCCGGTTCCGACATCGGCGCGCGCTATGCGCTGATCCACGGCCTGTCGTTTGCGATCACCGGCAATCCGGCGCTCTATGACAATCTGAATCGCGACGGCAGCCTTTTCAAGTTCGACCCGAACACGGGCGAGAAGCTCTACACCGATGAGTGGCTCCGCGATCGCGCGCAGTTTCTCGCCGTCAAGTTCAACGCCGGTGGCGAAACCAACCTGAACGTGTCCGGCACCCAATCCTGGACCTTCGAAGAGCGCGGCGGCGGCGCGAGCCACATTCAGGTCAACGCCGATCAAAATCAGCGCGCCAGTGCGAAGATGATTTTCGCCACTGGCGCATCCGAGACGCAAACCATTGTCGGCAGCGCGTCGGGTGACCGCATTTACTCCGGATCGGGTGACGACAGCATCAACACCGGTGCCGGCGACGATTACGTCGAAGGCGGCGCAGGCGGCGACATGATCGATGGTGGCCGCGGCAACGACACCCTGCTCGGTGGACTGGGCGACGATCAGCTCGACGGGAATGTCGGTGACGATAAACTCTCCGGCGGTGCCGGTGCCGACTATCTGGTGGGCGGCAAAGGCAACGACCGGCTAGACGGCGGCAGCGGCTTCGACACCTATGTGATCGATTCCGGCGATGGTGCCGATACCATCGTCGACGCCGACGGCCAAGGCGAGATTATTCTGGATGGGCAAGCGCTGACCGGTGCCGGCACATTTCAAGATGGCAAATACACAGACGGCAAATTTACCTACGCTTTCGCGGGCGACCCGGAAGAAGGCGGCGTGCTGGTCATCAGTTCCGATACGGGCAGCATGAAGCTGGTCAATTTCAAGAATGGCGCGCTCGGCATCACGCTGGGCGACGGCAGCAGCACCGCACTCCTCAGCGGCGGCGTCGACAACAAGGAAATTCTCGATTTGTGGGGCGGCAACAAGATCATCGATATTCCATTCGCACGCCGTGATCCGATCGTTTCATCGCCAAACCCCGATCCGAGTGGCGAAGCGCCGATCGACGCGTCGAGCAACTTCGCTACCGGCGCATCCAACGACGCGCAGTATCTCGCCAGCGTCAATGCCAATTCGGCCGACGCGCCCACCGCGAAATCCGCGCCCGTCGCGCTCGCGGGAGAATACGCGGCACTGTTTACCGACCCGCTCGCGGAAGTTCCGTTACTCACGGGTGAACATGTCGACACCGCGATCAATCTCGCCCGTGCCGACAACTTGGGTGCCGCCAAAGGGTCGCCGGTATTAACCCGCGCCTTCGGCAGTGCCGGCTATTTTCAGCGTACCGATTTCACCAGCGAGATAGGCGTCAATCCGCGTCAAATCGAATACGCATTGATGGACTTCCACAATGTCATTTCACTTGGCGGCGCGCTCGGCGGCGACAACCTGGGCGATGCCACCAACATTGGCGTTGGCACACTCACCATCGGCAGCAGCTTCGACAACAAACAACTCTCCGACGACAAGTACACCGATCTTGGCAGCAAAAAGATCGGCGTTAAAGGGTAGGCACGCAGGTGTAGTTCGGCAGAACAGCGCCTCCATCTTTTCTCCTTCTCCCCGGCAACGGGGAGAAGGCCGGGATGAGGGGCCTGCACGAACCGCGTACCCAAGCCCGCCGTTGTCATCGTCAAAAAAAATCCCGTCCCGTGAACTATCACGGGATTTACCGGAGAGCAGTCATGTTGTCGAAGTTCCAATCCTGGCTCAAGTCACGCCTTGAGCCCCAGGAAAACCATGCGCGCGGCTTGAACGCCATCGAGCAAACCGCCCCCGCGCCGTTGCCGCGCACGCTCATGTGGTGCCTCTTGTTTTTATTCGGTGTCCTGCTCGGCTGGGCACTCGTCGGCAAGCTCGATATCGTCGCCACTTCCGAAGGCAAACTCATACCCACCACCTTCCTGAAAATCGTGCAGCCCTCAGAGGGCGGCATCATCAAGGAACTGTTGGTCAAGGAAGGCGCGCACGTCGCCGAAGGGCAAGTGCTGGTGCGGATGGATACGCATTTATCCGAAGCCGACACCAAAGCGCTGGCAGCGGAAATCGCGCTCAGAAAACTCACGTTGCGCCGCATCGACGCCGAGCTCACCGGCAAAATGCTGGTGCGCGCCCTCGACGATCCGCCGGAATTGTTCGTCAAAATCCTCGACCAGCACCGCGCTTATCGTCAGGCTTATACCGATACCCTCGCGCAGGAACAAGCGAGCCTCGGCAAACTGCGGCAGGATCTCGCCGGCGCGCAGCAGGTGAAATCGAAACTCGAACGCACGCTGCCTTTCTATGAAAAGCAGGCGGCCACTTTCGACAAGCTCGGTAAGGACGGTTTCGCTTCGCCGTTGCTGGTCGACGATAAAAAGCGCGAGCACATCGAAAAAGATCAGGAACTCAAGACTCAGCATTTTGCCGTCACCGGCGCCGAAGCCTCGATCCATCAAAGCGAGATGCGCATCAACCAGATCAGCTCGCAATACCGTCAGCAATTACAAACCGAACGCATCCAGGCCCAGGCCCAATTGGAGAAATTCCTCCAGGATTGGGACAAGCAAGCGCACAAGAACACGCTGATGGAACTCAAAGCGCCGCAGGCGGGCATCGTCAAAGACATCGCCAGCCATACCCCCGGCACCGTCGTCACGCCCGGCACGATACTCATGACGGTGGTGCCACGCGGCGAGCCGCTGATCGCCGAAGTGCAGATCAAGAATCAGGATGCCGGCTTCGTCCACAACAACCAGGCGGTGAAAGTCAAAATCGCCAGCTACCCGTTCCAGAAGTACGGCATGTTGGAAGGCGAAATCAGCCACCTTGGCGCCGATGCCACCGACACCGTCGGCGGCCGCCCCGAAGAGACCAACCCCGAGAGCCGGCTCAATGTGCAGGCCAACTACAAAGCCCACGTCAAACTGAAAACGCAGCATCTGCAAACGCAGGGCGAGCGCTTCGAATTAAAACCCGGCATGCAAGTGGTCGCTGAAATCCATTTGGGCGAGCGCACGATCATGGATTACCTGCTGTCGCCGGTACAGAAGACGGTGCGCGAAGCGGGGCGGGAGAGATGATGGCTTTGCAACTCAACGCGAAGGCAAACCCCAGCATGGGTGTGGTTTGCAGGCCGAAAAGGCCGCGAGAGGCCCGCCGGTGCTGGGGTAACAGAAGCTCATGCGGCGCAATCACCCTTGGCGCAGCCCATTGGCAATCCGGCGCAATCAACCCCCACAAGAGGACGTTCGCATGAAAAACATTATGACGACATGGCGACAATTCGCGACCTGGAAACGACGCTCAATCGCGTCGTTTCTGGTCGTCGCCTTAATTGGTGGGCTCGGCTGGCTGTACATCGACTACCGGTTCCCCAGTTGGGACGAGGAAGTGATGTTGTCCGATGGCCGCATGTTGATCGTGCATCGACGGCAGGAAATGGTCGCACCGTACGGCGCCATTCGCACCTGGCTCACATTTTCGCTACCTGAAATGGGCGGCAAGCAGACATGGACGGAGTGGATGTATCCGGCGATTGTCGATGTGAATGAAGGGAAGGTATACGTCGTCGGGTTGCCAATTGGACGAGGTCAATATCTTGCGTACCTTCAGCCGCGTTACCTATACGTTGCGTATGAGTACTCAAGCGCAGGCTGGAAGCGAATTCCATTTATCGGACTTCCTGACCGGGTACGCGCCAAGGAAAACATACTCTGGTGCGCTGAGCGTGGCGTCGCGCTCACACGTCAGTACAAATCGAACGGTTGGTGCGGTGATCGGACTTACTCGCCAACCAACTCTCCAAACATAAATTTGTCAAAGCGATCCGAAAAAGCACAAGAACTAAATGGTCTTGCAGGCGCGAAATCCTTTACTGATTAGAAACCACGGAACCAAAATCATGTCAACTATTCTAGAATATGCCGCACTTTCAGCTCACGTCTATAACGATCAACGGGGAGGAGGCGTTTCTACAGTCGGAACACAACAAAACACGCTCAAGGTTCCGGATGGTTGGTCTCAATTGCGACCTGAAACTGGCTTTGCCGCGCAATCCAACTACGACCGAAACATCTTCAGCTTCACCGCCGGTGCCTACAAGAACGCGTCGGGCGAAATCGTCATCGCCTTCAAAGGCACCGATTTCCTCTTCGACAGTCTCGGCCGCTTCGCCAACACTGGCGGCGACATGGGCACCAACGTCGGTGCGGCGCTCGGCGGGTATAACGCCGTGCCGCAATTCCTCCAGGCCGCAATGTACTACCAGGATGTCAAAGCCTGGGCCAATGCCAACGGCTACGATGACGCAAAAATCTCCTTCACCGGCCATTCGCTCGGCGGCGGACTCGCCTCGGTCGCCAGTGTCTGGTTCAATCGGCCGGCCACGGTATTCGCCGTCGCCCCCTTCGAATCAACCGCCACCAGCAGCGCGGTGCTGAATCTGGTCACGGCCAAGCTCGCCTTGCGCGGGCAGATCGACACCGATTTCTTGACGTTTCGCGCAGGCAATATCGCCACCACCGTTGGCGCGCCTAACCCCGTGCTGCTGGCGCGTGAGGCCAGCGTGACCAACCGCTACATTGAGGGCGAATTCCTGAATCTGATTCGCTTTCCGGCGACGGCGATTTACAACACCGCCACCAGCAGCCCCATTCCGATCGGCAGCCCGCCATTGCGCGCGGACGAGGGCGCAATCGGCCGCGCGCTCGCGCTGCACAGCATGAACCTGCACGCTGCGCTACTCTACGACAAGCGCCTTGCCGACCTCGCCAAAACGATCCCCGAACTCATTCCCACGCTGCTCGATGAAAGTCTCTTCCAAGCCGATCCGAATTCGACGGCCAAAGACCTGATTACCGCGCTCGTCAACGACCAGCACCTCAAGGGATTTGGTGCGCCCAGTGCGCTCACCCGTTTCACCGATGACATGACCAAGCTGCAAGGCGTCGGCCAGATGGCCGATCCACTGATCCGCTCCGGGCTCATCGCCGCCGTCTCCGAGTACTACTTCGTCAAAGGCGGTGCGGCGCCGGGCAACTTCATCGGTGCCAACAGCAACGCCCTCCACTTCAAATACAGCGACATCGGCGCCAGCCACTACAAATCCCTCGGTCGCCTGGTGGACGCCATCCGCGCGACCCTGCCCGCCTCGGAAAAAGACCAGGCCGATTTCCTGCAACTCCGCGATTCCTGGCA
>JANPBQ010000019.1:0-4140 GCA_031430555.1 Betaproteobacteria bacterium | reverse complement strand
GACGTGGTGGAAAGCTGGGTATGCGTTTCCAGCCCGATGACCACTTCCCAGCCATTCGGAATCTTGCTCCCGCCGCTCACTGAAAGGCCTCGGGCACGCGTGTGTGGAAATCGGTTGCCTGCTGATAGCGGTGGGCAACGCTAAGCATCGCGCCCTCGTCAAAATAGTTGCCGATGATCTGCAATCCCACCGGCAAACGGCCGCTGTCGAACCCGCACGGCACCGACATACCGGGCAATCCCGCAAGGCTCACGCCGAGCGTGAAAATATCTTCGAGATACATGGCCACCGGATCATTGTTCTTCTCGCCGATATTCCAGGCGGTGGTCGGTGCGACCGGGCCCATGATGAAATCGCACCTCTTGAACGCGTCCTGAAAATCCTGACCGATCAACCGTCGCACGCGCTGCGCTTGCAAGTAGTACGCATCGTAGTAGCCGCGCGAAAGTACATACGCCCCGGTGAAAATGCGGCGCTTCACTTCTGCCCCGAAACCTTCCGCGCGCGAGCGCTCGATCATGTCGTTGAGATCGCGATATTCCTTGGCGCGATGACCATAGCGCACGCCATCGAAACGCGACAGATTGCTGGACGCTTCGGCGGGTGCCAAGACGTAATACGCAGGGATCGAGAGCGTGGTGCGAGGCAATGAAATATCGACGCGCGTGGCACCGAGTTTTTCAAATTCTTTCAGTGCAGCATCCACCTTTTCACCAACCTCCGCTGCCAATCCCGGCCCAAAAAATTCACGTGGAATGCCGATACGCACCCCTTGGAGAGGCGCGCCAGTGCTCGCGTTTGAGGTGATTGCCTTGGAGAACCTCGCCAGTATTGACTCTTGGGCTTTCGGCGTGTCGAGACTCGTGGAATCGCGTGGATCGAATCCGGCCATCGCGTCGAGCAATCGCGCACAATCCTCCGCGCTTCTCGCCATCGGCCCGCCCTGATCGAGGCTGGAGGCGAAGGCGATCATGCCGTAGCGCGAGACGCGACCGTAGGTCGGTTTGATGGCGGTGATGCCGCACATGGCGGCCGGTTGCCGCAGCGATCCACCGGTATCGGTGCCGGTCGCGGCGGGCGTCAATCCAGCCGCCACAGCAGCGGCCGAGCCGCCTGACGAGCCGCCGGGAATTTTTTTTGTGTTCCATGGATTTCGCACGGCACCAAACGCGGAATTTTCGTTCGATGAACCCATCGCGAATTCATCGCAATTCAATTTGCCGAGGCATACCATGCCGGCGTCCGTGTTCAGCTTTTCCACGACAGTCGCATTGAACGGCGAAACGTAGTCGGCCAGCATTTTCGAGCCCGCAGTCGAGCGCCAGCCTTCGGTGACAAAAATATCTTTGTGCGCGATCGGGATGCCAGTCAATGCGCCCGCCTCACCGCGCGCGATCCGTTCATCGGCGCGTTTCGCCTGAAAGCGCGTGAGGCCGCGATCGATATGCAAATAGCAATTGAGCGCGAGCGCGCGCTCCGCTATCGCAAGATAATGTTCCGCCAATTCGACGGCGGAAATTTTTTTCGTGTCGAGCATGGCGCGCAGTGTTGCAATCGAGACGTGCGCAGATAGGTTCATCGCCATCAACGCCTACTCAAGCACTTTCGGCACCAGGAAAAGGCCATTCCCCCGCGCCGGCGCGTTCGCCATGTTGGCCTCGCGCCGATCAAGTTCGGTGACGACATCGTCACGCAATCGCTGCGAATGATGTTCGATGACATCGAGTGGATGTGCAAGCGGCTCAATGTCGTGCGTATCAACTGCCTGCAATTGCTCGATCAGCCCGAATACTCCGCCGAGCTGCTGGGAAAAATGGGCCGTCTCGTCGTCGGCCACGGCGATTCTCGCCAAGCGCGCGATGCGTTTCAGATCGTCAGGGGTGAATTCCATGGAAAACCGGGATTGAGGTGTGAAAGCCGGGCCGGGACGACTGGCGCGTCAAACGGCGCGAAATGATCCGCATTTGGGCATGAAAAGATCGCAATTTCGGCCAACGTTCGGCACAGAAATCGGCGCAAAACCCGCGCACTTGCCATGCTTTTGCGGTTTCGTTACGGTATTATAGGCCAATTGCCGCGATCACCTTGTTTTGCAAGGGAAACAGGGACAAAATCGGCGGGCAAAATCCA
This sequence comes from Betaproteobacteria bacterium, assembly GCA_031430555.1. Taxonomy (GTDB): domain Bacteria; phylum Pseudomonadota; class Gammaproteobacteria; order Burkholderiales; family Usitatibacteraceae; genus UKL13-2. Next base: position 2,010 of record JANPBQ010000019.1, on the reverse strand, counting down.
CCCATTTTCGAGCAGCCGTTGCCGCCAAAATACCGCGCGCGGGACGTGTCGCAGCAGCAGTCAAAAAAGAATTCAGAAAGGCCCCATGTTTTCGCTCTTCCCGAAGTATTTTTCCACCGATCTCGCGATCGATCTCGGCACCGCAAACACCCTCATTTATCTTCGTGGCAAAGGCATCGTTCTCGACGAACCTTCCGTGGTCGCGATTCGCCAGGATGCCGGCCCCAATTCGAAGAAGACCATTCAGGCCGTCGGTGTCGCGGCAAAAATGATGCTGGGCCGCACGCCCGGCAACATCACCGCCATCCGGCCGATGAAAGACGGCGTGATCGCCGACTTTCACACTACGGAGCACATGCTCAAGTTTTTCATCAAAAAAGTGCATGACGCGCAGTGGTATCGGCCCAGCCCCCGCATCGTTATTTGCGTACCGTGCGGCTCGACGCAAGTGGAACGCCGCGCGATTCGTGAATCCGCCGTCGCGGCGGGTGCTTCGCAAGTATTTCTGATCGAAGAGCCGATGGCGGCCGCCATCGGTGCCGGCTTGCCGATCGCCGAACCCACCGGTTCGATGGTGGTCGATATCGGTGGCGGCACGACGGAAGTCGGCGTGATTTCACTCGGCGGCATCGTCTACTCGGCGAGTGTGCGCGTCGGTGGCGATAAATTCGATGAAGCGATCATCAATTACATCCGCCGCAATTACGGCATGTTGATCGGCGAATCGACAGCGGAAAATATCAAGAAGACGATTGGTTCCGCGTTCCCCGGCAGCGAAGTGCGCGAGATGGAAGTCAAAGGCCGCAATCTGGCCGAGGGCATTCCGCGCTCATTCACGATTTCGTCGAACGAAATTCTCGAAGCGTTGACCGAGCCATTGAATTCGATCGTCTCGGCGGTGAAATCGGCGCTGGAACAAACACCTCCCGAGCTCGGCGCCGATATCGCCGAGAAGGGTATGGTGCTGACCGGCGGCGGCGCGTTGCTGCGCGATCTCGATCGTCTGCTGGTGGAAGAAACCGGCTTGCCGGTGATCGTCGCCGATGATCCGCTCACTTGTGTGGTGCGCGGTTCCGGGCGCGCGCTGGAAGAGATGGATAAGCTGGGTTCGGTCTTCACCAACGAGTTGTAATGAACGCAACTTCCGTGCGCCCCGGGCGCGGCGGATCGCACAGCCCGCGTTTTCCGAATCCTTGATGAATTGTCCGGGATAGCCACGTGTCCGTTTATCAAGACAACTTTTTCGCACGCGGCCCAAGTGCACTCGCGCGGCTGACGTTCTTTGGGCTCGTCGCGATCGCCGTGATGGTCGCCGACCATCGTTTTCAGGCGCTATCCCTGGTGCGCCTCGGCGTATCCGCAGTGATCGTGCCGATCGAACAAGCGTTGCGCTTTCCGGTGATCGTCGCGCGCCATGGCGGCGAGTATTTTTCCGATCAAAAACGTCTGATGGAGGAAAATGCGCGCCTCAAAGGCGAAGTACTCGATCTCGCCGCCGCATCGCAACAAGCCAAGCTGATCCGTACCGAGCAAGCCTACCTGAGCGTGCTGACGGCCGCGAACGAGCGGTTTGGCGATCGCGGCGTGGTGGCCGAAATCATCCGCGATGCGCGCAACCCTTTCGCCCGCAAACTGATCATCGACAAGGGCCGTACCCATGGCCTCGCGGCGGGCCTCGCCGTGATCGACGGCAAAGGTGTGATCGGACAGGTGACGGCGGTGGGCATGCTCTCCTCCGAAGTGACATTGACGACTGAGAAAGATCTGGCGGTGCCGGTGATGGTGGTGCGAAACGGCGTGCGCGCGATTGCCGTCGGCACGGGTCGCGCAGGCACAATCGATGTGCCGTTCATTCCAGTCGGCGCGGATGTTCAAGTGGGCGACGCGTTGGTCACGTCGGGCATCGATGGAACCTACCCGGCGGGGCTCTCCGTGGCGGTGATTACGGCGGTCGAAAAGAATCCCGCGTTTCCGTTCGCCCGCATTTCCGCGAACCCGGCCGCCGGCACC
>JANPBQ010000018.1:0-15787 GCA_031430555.1 Betaproteobacteria bacterium | reverse complement strand
TGGCTAGCGCGGGTTTGGTTTCCGGTAACAAAACCTCCGGCGCGGACTCGACAGACAGTTTGGCGCGTTTTGCCTCCTCGGCACGTTTAAGTGCATCGAGCAGCAAGCTCATGGCGCTTTCCTTGGCTCCCCTTCAGGAACCGCCGAACCGGCGTTAAGTGAGCCGGGATGCTTTAAATCGAATGAGGGCGAAGAGTCCTTGAAGAAGCTCGCATCGGGAAGGTATTTCTTGTAATCCGACATGTCCGCATCGAGGCTTGCCTCGCGGATCACCAGGGCACGGATGAATACAACCAGTTCGCTTTTCCGGCCGGTATCGTTGCGCAGGCTTACCGCGTCGCCAAGTACGGGGACGCGCGACAGTATTGGCACGCCGTCGCGTTTGGCTTGAAAACTGTCTTGCATCAGGCCACCCAGCATGGCGGTTTGGCCACTCGCCACGCGCAACATGGTTTCAAATTCACGCGTCTGGATTTGAGGAACGCGGCTGATCACGCCCGCCTTACCGAGATCGGGATTCGGGTCGTTCACATATGAAGTTATGCGCGTGACACTCGGGCGGATATTCAAATTGATGATGTCGTTTTCGCCAATCTGCGGCGTCACATTCATCACAAAGCCTTCGGGAACCACATTTGGCGTTGTGTTGTATGAGATGGTCGCCGCAGCATTGGTGGAGGCAGGCGTCACGGTCGATTGAACCGTGAAGTAAATACTATTTTCGACCACGCGCATGACCGCAGTCTGATTGTTGAGGGTCATGATTTTGGGGCTTGAAAGGACTCGCGTGTTGCCGAAGGAATTGAGCAACTTGACCGTGCTGCCGATATCCCCACCCGCCGCCGCGTTGGGATTACGGTATTGAATGGAGAAAAATGGCGATTCGGTGAGATTTGCGCCGGTCAAGTTCTGTTTGATCGTGTAACCCAGCCCCTGCAAGCCCAATGCCGACCAATCGACGCCGGATTGATAGTTGTCGTTCAACACCACTTCGACGACAGTGGCTTCGATGAGCACCTGACGCCGTGCCGATCCACCGATTTGCTCGATGAACTCGGCGATTTTTTCCTGTTGGCGCGATGTAGCGCGCACGGCCAGCGTGCCGGTTTCCGGATTGACGATGATCGACGCCGCCTCGCGGAAAGTGAGCGTTTGCGACACCGACTCTTGCGCGGCTTGCGAATCAACCACGCCCGGGCCGGTGGTGTTGGTTTGCGTCGCCGCGTTGGCGGCGCCGGTCCGCCGCTGCGTGGCAGTCTGGGCGCGCGTGGAGGCGGTAGTACCTTGGCTGCGATTTTGCACCACGGTCTCAGAACTGCCTTCCGGCAGGAGCTTGTCGGTATCGCGCAAAATATCGCGGATATTTTTTTCCAGATTTTCCCAGAAACGATTTTTGGACGTGTTGTCCAAACGGATTTGCGAACTGTTTTGGCTCCCACCACCAGCACCCGCCGTACCGCCCGCCGCACCGCCTGGGCCGACGACTTGGGTCTGAACACCGATCGAGCCCGATGAATCGCGCGTCATGTTGACGTAGTCGACTTTGTAAATCTTGAGATAAGGCGAATCCGGTCGCACAACGATGTTCGGGCCATCGACTTCCCAGCGCATATCCACCTGTTTGGAAACGCGGGTGAGGATTTGCTTCAGCGTTTGATCAATGGCATTGAGCGTTACGCGGCCTTCGATGCCGGGATGGATATCGATATTCGCTTTTGTGTCGCGGCTGATCGCAAACATCAATTCCTGCACGGGAACGTCTTTGACCGTGACGGAATATTTCACTTCATCGATGCGCGGTTTGGGTGGCGGCGGTAACGGCACTTGGCGTACGGGTTCCGGCACTGAACCGCGTTGGGCAGCGGCGGAGGAGGTTTTATCGACCTGAGAATTGAGGGTCGAGGCATCGTTTTGCAAATGTCCATCCGTACGAGCGACCGGCAACGTTCCACAACCGGCCAGACTCGCGGCAAGAATGGCGACTGCCACGCAATGACAATGCAACGGGTTTGTTTTTTCAGCTTGAATATTCAAAGCGTTGTTACAAATCGTTGGCAATTTCATTGCTGGCGTATTTTTTCCGGGCTGAAGGTGCATATCACTTTCACGCAGAGTTTTCGCTTTTTTCATCAGCGCGTGCGGAATTGACTATTCGGCGCGCATTCCCCAATTGACTTTATAGAAGGATTTGCCAATAAAAGCAATGGGTTGGAAGGGTTATTGAAAAATTAACTTTAGTTTCAAATGGCCGGTGACCCAAACAACCCAACAACACGCGTCAATTCTTCCGTGACTCAGCCTCCGGGCGAACGAATATCGTCGCGAACAGCACTCATCGATCTGACGTAAGGTCGAAATTTCGTCAGTTTTGCAGACAATCGTTGCATTTCATCGATCGCATCCGCGCGCTCGACAAAATTGCCGTAAAGCACACTGAGACGGGGATTGTCTTTGGTGCCTGCCGGATAAATCATGATTCGATCCGGGCTCAGTTCACGGCTCGCAATGCGCAAGAAACTCTCTATCGCGGTTTTTTCGCCCGAATGCGCGGTCATCAATTGAATCGAATAGCGGCTGGCCGGCAATGCCGCCAGACGCGACGCATCGGCATCCATTCTCGTCTCGAGCCAATCCCCCGATTTCCCAGCCGCCGCACTCAATGAGGAAGCCTTGCCGCCGGCGGCATTTTGCATGTCCGGCGCAGGTGACACGGGTGGAGAAATTGATGCGGCGGAGGTCAATTTCACACCATCGGCAGCGGGCGAAATAGCAACTTTCGTGCTGGCCGCTGTCGGCTCGGTTTTCGGCGGGACATCCGGCGGATTACTCGGCATTTTTTCCGGCGGGTTTTGCGCATTCGTCGCCGCCTGCGTCGGCGCGCTGGCAACGTCGCTCGCTTTGGCGCTCTCCGCTGTGCCATCGGTCGGTGCCGTTTTGATCGATTTCATGGCGGTTGGTGCGCTTGGCGTTGCCGTGGCAACCATGGGTGTCGCCGGATTCACGGGTGACGTAATCCTTCCGGCGAGAAATCCTGCCGCACCACCCACCAGCAACGACGCGGCAACCGCCGCCCACAGTTTGCCGCCGCCACTCTTTCCGGGCAACACGATTTGCGTATCGCTGATCGCCGCGCGTACGTGGTCGGGCGTAACGGTATGGGTATTGTCGGCATAGGCGGCCAGCAGGGTCTTGTCCGCATAGATATTGATGCGTCGCGTCAGGCCTTCGGACGCCTCGGCGATCAATTTCAGGGCATCCTGCGAAAACAGATTTGGCCCCTTGTAGCCGGCGGCGCGCAGCCGAAAATTCAAATAGTCCTTGATATCCCGCGCGGGCAGCGGCAGCAGGTTGAAGCTGTGGGTGATGCGCTCTTTCAATTGACGCATATGCGGCAGCATCAAATGCTGATCGAGTTCGGGTTGTCCGAACAGCACGATTTGCATCAACTTGTCGTGACTGGTTTCGAGGTTCGAGAGGAGGCGAATTTCCTCCAGCGTCTCCAGCGGCATCGCGTGCGCTTCGTCGATCAACGCTACCACCTGCTTCCCGGCGGCGTGGGTGGCGATCAGCCGTTCCTGCAACGCGCGAATCAACTTGGTGGTGTTGCCGCCGTGCGCATCCACCGCGAGATCGTCGGCGATGGTTGCCAGCATTTCATCGGGTGACAGCGACGGCACCGCGAGGTAAATGGTCTCAACGGTGTCCGGCAAGCGCTCCATCAGCACCCGGCACAGCATGGTCTTGCCGGCACCCACTTCGCCGGTGACTTTCACCATGCCCTCCCCACTGGTGATGGCGTAGATCAACGCCTCGAGCGTTTCGCCGCGATTGGCCCCGGCAAAGAAAAACTCCGTGTGCGGGGTGATTTTGAACGGGGCCTCATTGAGGCCAAAATGCTCAAGATAGATCGTCATGGATGACGTTTCCGGCGGTGCGCGTAGGGTGCTTGGTCTAGTTTGAAGTGTAGCACCGCGTTGAGGAGTCTCATTTAGCTGGCGTCCCGATCGGTGTTCGTTCCCGGTCGCAGCGCCTCCAGCCTGCTGTAGAGCGTCGAGCGCGAAACGCCGAGCAAGCGCGCGGCCTGCGACATATTGCCTTTCGCAAGTTCAATGGCCGCATCGATATACTGCAATTCAATGGCCGCGAGAGTGGTGCCGAGATTGAACGCACTCTGCGATTCGATTTCCGCTGCAAAAGAGGGTGCGGAATTCGTCAACGGGGTGGGGGCGGCGCTCACCCCCTCAATATCCGTTGAATGTTCGAATTCGGCGCGCAAATCAGCTTCGCTGACTGTGTAGCCGCCATACTTCGCCGTCAAGCGAATCGCAATATTCTTCAGTTCCCGGACGTTGCCTGGAAAACCGTAGGCAAGCCACGCATCCCGCGCCACCGAATCAAGGACAAAGGGTTCTCCGCCTTGTTTGGCCGCATACGAAATTCGATAATGTTCGAGCAGTTTCAATTTATCGTCGCCAAGTTCCCGCAGTGCCGGCACACGTAATGAAAAAACCGACAATCGATGATAAAGATCGGCGCGGAATTGCCCGGCCTTCACTTCCGCGCGCAGGTCGCGATTGGTGGCCGCGACGATTCGCGCGCTGGAACGTCGTGACTGGGTTTCGCCGACCCGTTGAAATTCGCCGTTTTCCAACACCCGCAACAGCTTCGGTTGCAAATCCAGCGGCAACTCGCCGATTTCATCGAGAAACAGGGTTCCGTCGCCGGCGTCTTCAAAATATCCCGCCTTGCTGCCTGTAGCACCGGTGAAGGCACCCTTGGCATAGCCGAACAGCGTCGGTTCGACAAGATTCGCGGAAATCGCCGCGCAATTTAGCGCAAGGAACGGCGATTTTGCGCGCGAGCTCAAATAATGAAGCGCCGCCGCCACCCGCTCCTTGCCGCTGCCGGATTCGCCTTCGATCAACGCGGGAAACGCGGACGTCGCGTAAAGATCGATCTGGCTTTTCAATTTGCGCATGACCGAACTGTCGCCGATCAAATTGTGCGCGGCTTCGTCGGGATTCGTCGGTGCATCGACTTCGCGCGACTTGAGGGCGTTTTGCAACAGCTTTTTCAGCCGCGCCGGATCGCACGGTTTGGGCACCAAATCGGCCGCACCGAGCGCGCGAGCGCGCCGCGCGTTGGAGTCTTCGTTCTGGCCGGATAAGACCATGATGCGGATGTCGCGCGACCAGGCGAGCAAATCGCTGACGAGCTTGAATCCCTCGGTCGGCAGGTTCGGCATCGGTGGCAGCCCGAGATCGATCAACGCGATGACGGGACGGTACGCGCCACTCTTGAGCAATTCCATCGCTGCCATGCGCGATTCCCTTACTTGTACCTCGAAATCGCTCGAGAGAGCATACGCAAGGCTCTCGCCGATCAATGGATCGTCGTCGACAATGAGTAGCGCGGGCTTCACGGCCACGCGGGGAGAGTTCGGTTGCTTCGCCGGGGTATCGACATACGCCGATTATAGTGAGTCTCAGGGCAAACGCCGCGAACCCCACTATGGCAATGAACGCTTTGATGCCGGCAGGGTCAGACGCGAAGCGATGAAATCACCCGCAGAAGTGCTTCGCCGTGGTCGGGGTGATAAAATCATCCCGTGCCGCATGATGAATATGCGCTAAGCTCTGCGACCCTCGGCTGTGCACATCCCATGCATTCACTCTGATCGTCGTGGGGCCAACAACAATCAAACTTTTTTCTCACATCCGATGACCCCCCCACCGCTGGTTGACATCGACGCCGTCGATTTCGCATACGGCAAGCGCGCCATTTTGAAAGGCATCTCACTGCAGGTGCCGCGGGGAAAGGTCGTCGCCATCATGGGTGGTTCAGGTTGCGGCAAAACCACGCTATTGCGCCTTATTGGCGGCCAGCTGATCGCCTCCAAAGGCAAAGTGTTGGTCAATGGCGAAAATGTCGGCCTGCTCAATCCGGATGCAATGTATGCAATGCGGCGGAAAATGGGCATGCTGTTCCAGTTCGGCGCACTGTTCACCGATATGACGGTATTCGACAACGTCGCCTTTCAGTTGCGCGAGCACACCGATTTGCCGGAAGAAATGATCCGTGACCTGGTGTTGATGAAATTGAACGCAGTGGGCCTGCGCGGCGCGGCGCAATTGTTCCCTGCCGAATTGTCGGGCGGGATGGCGCGCCGCGTCGCGTTGGCGCGCGCAGTCGCGCTGGATCCGATGCTGATCATGTACGACGAGCCCTTTGCCGGACTGGATCCGATTTCGCTTGCGGTAGTCGGACAAACCATCCGCCGCCTCAATGACGCGCTGGGTGCCACCTCGATCGTGGTGACGCATGATGTGGTGGAGTCGTTGCAGATTGTCGATTACCTTTATTTCGTCTCTGACGGTCGCATCGTTGGCCACGGCACCCCCGACGAAATTCGTCAATCCGAGGAGCCCTTCATCAGGCAATTCGTGCATGCCGAGCTTGATGGCCCGACGCCGTTCCATTATCCGGCGAGTTCCTATGGCGATGATCTCGGCCTTGCGCGTCCGAAGGTGTCGCAATGATCAAAGCCGTTCGCAGTCTGGGCAGCCGCGGCATCGAGACACTGTGGCGCGGCGGTGCCATGGCGCGATTCTTCTGGCTGGTGCTGGCGGCATCGGGCAAGAGTTTCCGCCGTTTCAACCTCATTGTCCGCGAGATTTATTTCGCCGGCGTCATGTCGCTGGTCATCATCATGGTGTCGGGATTGTTCGTCGGCATGGTACTCGGACTGCAAGGCTTCGAGACGCTGCAAAAATACGGTGCGCAGGAAACCATGGGCGTGCTCGTGGCGCTGTCGCTGGTGCGTGAACTTGGGCCAGTCGTCGCAGCACTGTTGTTCGCGAGCCGCGCGGGTTCGGCAATCACCGCCGAGATCGGTTTGATGAAAGCCACCGAGCAACTTAAGGCGATGGACATGATGGCGATCGACCCGATCGCCCGTGTCGTAGCCCCCAGGTTCTGGGCCGGCGTGATTTCCATGCCGCTGCTGGCGGCACTTTTTTCAGCGATGGGTATTTTTGGCGGATTCGTGGTCGGCGTGGTGTTGATCGACATTGATCCCGGCGTGTTTTGGAGCAATATGCAGGCAGCAGTGGATTTTCGCTATGATATTTTGAATGGCTTCGTGAAATCCTTTGTGTTCGGCATTGCCGTTTCCATCATCGCCACGTTTGAAGGCTTCGACGCCGAACCGACAGCAGAAGGCGTCTCGCGCGCGACCACGCGCACGGTTGTGACCGCCGCGTTGACGGTGCTACTGCTGGATCTGATTTTGACCGCATTCATGCTTAGGGGTGTTCACTGATGGACCGCAAAAACATCGACCTGATGGTCGGCATCTTCATACTCATGGGCGTCACCGCGTTGCTGGTGCTGGCGCTGCGCGTGGGCAATCTGGGATCGGAACGCGTGACGGAAACCTATACGGTCGATGCGCGATTTGAAAACATCGGCGGCTTGAAGCAAAAAGCACCCGTAAAAAGCGCGGGCGTACTGGTGGGTCGCGTCACCAACATCGTATTCGACAATGAGAAATTCCAGGCCTCGGTCACCCTGACGCTCGACAAACGCTACAAGTTTCCCAAGGACACCAGTGCGTCGATCCTGACGTCGGGATTATTGGGCGAAGTCTATATCGGGCTCGATGCCGGCGGCGACGACAAGAATCTGCAAAACGGCGACCGCGTCACATTGACCCAGTCGGCGGTGGTGCTGGAACGCCTGATCGGCCAGATGATGTTTGGCAAGGCCGCCGAGGGCACCGCCGACAAACCCGCAGACAAGCCTGCAGACAAGCCAGCTGAAAAGAAAAAGTAGCCCGTAAACTTTTTGCGACCCACACCGTTAAGTTGACTCACTTCACAATATAAGCGAACCCCATGTTCAAGAAACTCATCCTGTCTGTTGCCTCAATTGTTGCCATTTCGGGCTTCGCCGCGCAGGCGCAAGAAGCACCGGACGACCTGATTCGCCGCAGCACCAATGAAATTCTTGCGGCAATCAAAGCCGACAAGGACCTTCAGGCCGGCAATCAGCAAAAAATCGAAAAACTCGCGGAGGAGAAAGTTCTTCCCTATTTCAATTTCCCGCGCATGACTCAGCTGGCGGTGGGGCGCAATTGGCGCGACGCGAGCGACGCACAGAAAAAATCGCTCGTCGATGAATTTCGCTCGTTGCTGGTGCGCACCTATTCGACGTCTCTCTCCCAGTACCGAAACCAGACGATCGACGTGAAGCCACTGAAAATTGCCGCGACCGAGACGGAAACGGTCGTCAAGACCAACGTCAATCAGCCGGGCGGCCAGCCAATTCCGATTGATTACAGCGTCGAAAAAATGAAAGACGGTTGGAAAGTCTACGACGTGTTGATCGATGGCGTGTCGCTGGTGACCAACTACCGCAGCTCTTTCAATACCGAAATTCAGAAATCCGGTATCGATGGATTGATCAAGTCGCTCGCCGACCGCAACGCGAAAAACGCGGCGAAGAAATAATCAGCGCAATGGATTCCACGCATGCCAGCACGGTTGTCGGCGAAGTCCTCAAGATCGAGGGCGCGCTGAATTTCGCCAGCATGTCTCGGCTGCTTGACGAGTCTCTAACCTATTCGCGTCAGGCCACACTTCCCGATTGTCTGGCGATCGATTTTTCTGGCGTCACGGAAATCGATTCGTCGGCGGTTGCGCTGATGCTCCATTGGCGCCGCGAGTCGACACGACTCAACAAGGCGCTGCGTTATATCCACTTGCCGCCAAACCTCGTGTCGTTGGCCGAGCTGTACGGTGTTGATCAATTGATTCATTGTCCAACGCAGCAAACCCCTTGCCCGCCCGCGCAATAGCGGGGCAGCGGCTGGTTGCGCACGCTCAGCGGTGCCGATGATTCCCGCCATCGATGTGCAAGGCGTTGAAAAACGCTATGGAAAATTGACGGCGCTCGACGGGGTTTCGCTGAGTGTGGAACATGGCGAATTTTTCGCGTTGCTGGGCCCCAACGGTGCCGGCAAGACGACCCTGATCACCGCGCTCGCGGGATTGACGCATGTTCAGGCAGGTTCGCTCAAAGTCATGGGGCACGATGTCACGACCGACTATCGCCAAGCCCGGCGCGCATTGGGAATGGTTCCGCAGGAAATCGTTTTCGACCCGTTTTTCTCCGTGCGCGAGACTCTGCGATTCCAGGCGGGCTATTTCGGCATTCCGAAAAGCGCCAAGCTGGACGCCTGGATCGACGAGCTACTCGCCAAGTTGTCCCTGGTCGAAAAAGCTGACGCCAACATGCGCCAATTGTCCGGCGGCATGAAGCGGCGCGTGCTGGTCGCGCAGGCGCTGGTGCATCGTCCACCGGTCATCGTTCTCGATGAACCGACCGCAGGCGTGGACGTTGAATTGCGGCAAACGTTATGGAGTTTCGTCCGCGAACTGAATACGCAAGGCCACACCATTCTTCTGACGACGCACTATCTGGAAGAAGCGCAGCAATTGTGTACCCGCATCGCGATGATGAAAGCCGGCCGGATTATCGCGATGGATACGACCCAGCATCTGCTGAACGCGTTTTCCGAACGCGTGTTGCGCGTCAAATTGGAAGGCGATTTGCCCGTTGCGATGCGTCTCACGCGCACCAAGCAGGATGGGAAGTGGCATTGCTTCGAGATCCACGATTTCGCGGAAGTGGAGGCGCGGCTCGCCGAGCTGCGCAGCGCCGGCGCGCACATTGCGAATCTGGAAGTGACCGAACCGGACCTCGAAGAGGTTTTCGTCAAGTTGATGCATCGATAGACCGCACCCATGACCGGCTTTCAAACACTGCTCACCAAGGAAGTGCTTCGCTTCTGGAAAGTCGCGTTCCAGACGATCGCGGCACCGGTATTGACTGCGATGCTCTACATGTTGATTTTTTCGCACGTCATGTCGGGCAGCAACGCGGCCTTTCCCGGCGTCACTTACGCGCAATTCCTGATACCGGGCTTGGCCATGATGTCGATGCTGCAAAACGCGTTCGCGAATTCGTCGTCGTCCTTGATTCAATCGAAAATCACCGGCAGTATTGTCTTCATCCTGTTGCCGCCACTGTCGCACTGGGAATACTACGGTGCCTATATGATCGCGGCGATCGTTCGCGCGATCGCAGTCGGATTGGGCGTCTTTGTTGCCGGCTTTTTCACCGCGCATATTCCCGTGCATGACTTCGCCGTCATCCTGGCTTTCGCGCTGCTGGGCAGCGGCATGCTGGCCGCGATGGGCATCATCGCCGGCTTGTGGGCCGACCGTTTCGACCAATTGGCCGCATTCCAGAATTTCATCATCATGCCGGCCACGTTTTTGTCGGGCGTGTTTTACTCGATCCAGTCATTGCCGCCATTCTGGCAAACGGTCTCTCACCTCAATCCGTTTTTCTACATGATCGATGGATTTCGCTATGGATTCTTCGGTAAGGCCGACGTTTCGCTGGCGCTTTCGCTTTCTGTCACCGCAGGGTCATTCTTTTGCCTTTCGGCGGTCACCCTTTACTTGCTAAAATCGGGTTACAAGCTCAGGCAGTAACGCTCGCCCGAATTTCCGCCATTTTTCGCGCCTAACGAAGCACACTCCGCCATGGTCACCCCCGAAACTGTTGAACGCTACATCCGTGAAAAACTCGATTGTCCGCATCTCGCGGTCGAGGGCGATGGCGCGCACTTTCAAGCCGTTATCGTGTGCGAGGCGTTCGCGGGAAAATCGCGCGTGCAACGACATCAGATCGTCTACGGCGCGCTCGGCGAGCGCATGCGCGAAGAAATCCACGCGCTGTCGATGCAGACCCTCACGCCCGCCGAGTGGTCGCAGCACCCCGTCAACTAACCCAAGTCCCGATCCATGCAGAAACTAAAAATACGCGGCGGCAAACCGCTTCGCGGCGACGTGCGCATTTCCGGCGCGAAGAACGCCGCGCTGCCCATCCTGTGCGCCGCGTTGCTCACACCCGAGACCCTTACGCTGCAAAACGTCCCGCAATTGAACGACATCGGCACCATGCTGAAGTTGCTCGCACAAATGGGCGTGACCGCAAATCGACGCGATGAAACGGTGACTCTGAATGCCGCAAATCTGGGCAACCTGGTCGCACCGTACGATCTGGTCAAAACCATGCGCGCCTCCATCCTGGCCCTCGGGCCGCTGGTGGCGCGCTTCGGCGAAGCGAAAGTCTCGCTGCCGGGCGGTTGCGCGATCGGCGCGCGTCCGGTGGATTTGCATATCAAAGGGCTGGAAGCAATGGGGGCCGTCATCAATATCGAAGCGGGCTACATTCATGCGACGGCGAAGCGGCTGAAAGGCGCGCGGATATTCATGGATACGGTCACTGTCACCGGCACCGAAAACCTGATGATGGCCGCCGTGCTGGCCGATGGAACCACGCTGCTGGAAAACGCGGCGCGCGAGCCGGAAGTGGTCGATCTCGCCGAATGCCTGATCAAAATGGGCGCCAACATTCACGGGCACGGCACCGATACCATCACCATCAACGGGGCGTCTGCGTTGCATGGGGCCGAGCACACGGTGATGCCGGATCGGATTGAGGCCGGCACCTTTCTTGCTGCCGTCACCGCGACCGGCGGCGAGGTGCGTTTACTGAACGCCGAGCCGCGCACGCTGGACGCCGTCATTGAAAAATTGCGCGACGCCGGTGCCACCATCGTTTGCGAAGGCAATCGGATCGACATTTCCATGCACAAGCGCCCGACGTACATCAATGTCCGAACCGCACCCTATCCGGCATTTCCGACCGACATGCAGGCGCAATTCATCGCACTCAATACCATTGCGTCCGGCACAGCAGTGGTAACGGAGACCATTTTTGAAAACCGCTTCATGCATGTGCAAGAGCTGGTGCGCCTCGGTGCGAAAATCGACATCGAAGGCAATACCGCGATCGTGCATGGCGTCGATCGATTGACGGGTGCTGCGGTAATGGCGACCGATCTGCGCGCGTCGGCTTGCCTGGTTATCGCCGGCCTGGTCGCCGAAGGCGAAACCACGATTGATCGCATTTATCACCTTGACCGCGGCTACGATCACATCGAGAAGAAGCTGATTGCAATCGGTGCCGATATCGAGCGTAGTAACTGAGTCGTGGCCAAGGACATGAACCCCATTCTCACCATCGCATTGTCGAAAGGCCGGATTTACGACGACAGCCTGCCGCTGCTCGCGGCCGCCGGCATCACGCCATTGGACGACCCGGAGAAGTCCCGCAAGCTCATTATCAGCACCAACCGCGACGACCTCCGTCTCGTCATCGTGCGCGCGTCCGACGTGCCGACGTACGTGCAATACGGTGCCGCCGATCTCGGCATCGCGGGCAAAGATGTGTTGCTTGAACACGCGGGCGGCGGTCTCTATCAACCGCTCGATTTGGCGATCGGCAAATGCCGGATGGTGGTGGCGGTGCGCGAAGGATTCGACTATGGGGCTGCGGTCCAGCGTGGCGCGCGCTTGAACGTTGCGACCAAGTACGTGCAAGTCGCGCGCGAACACTTCGCGGCCAAGGGCATGCATGTCAATCTCATCAAACTCTACGGCTCGATGGAGCTCGCACCGATGACGGGACTCGCGGATGCGATCGTCGATCTGGTCTCCAGCGGCAATACGCTGAAGGCGAACCACCTGGTTGCGGTGGAAGACATCATGCCGATTTCGAGCCGGTTGATCGTTAATCGCGCGGCGCTGAAATTGAAGCGCGATGCAATTCAGCCGTTGATCGACGCTTTTTCCCGCGCGGCGGAACAAGCGTGAGGCACTTGACAAACTCCAGCACTGGCGAGGCGTTTGAGGCGAAACGCCTCTGGAATGCCCGCCAGATATAGAGTTTAGTAAGAATCACAATGCTGAACATCCGAAAACTCGATACGCGTCTCAACACCTTTGAGGCGGAATTTGCGCAACTGCTCGCCTTCGACAGTGCGCAAGACCCGGCGATCGACGCGACCGTAGGCGGCATTCTTGACGACGTGAAGGCGCGCGGCGACGCTGCCCTGCTCCCATACACGGCGAAGTTTGATCGATGGACACCTGCGGATGCGCGGGCGCTTGAAGTCGACAAACAGACGATGCAGCGGGCATTGCAAAATCTGCCCTCGGACGTGCGCGCCGCACTGGAAATCGCCGCTGCGCGCATCAAGGATTATCACCAGCACCAGCACCAGGCGTCGTGGCAATACACCGACACCGAAGGCAACGTGCTCGGCCAGAAAATCACCGCACTGGATCGCGTCGGCCTGTACGTTCCCGGCGGCAAGGCCGCGTACCCGTCGTCGGTATTGATGAACGCGGTGACGGCAAAAGTGGCTGGCGTCGAAGAACTCATCATGGTCACGCCGACGCCGGACGGGGTGGTGAACGAAACCGTGCTGGCGGCGGCCGCCTTGTCCGGGGTGGATCGCGTGTTCCGTATCGGCGGCGCGCAAGCGGTCGGCGCGCTGGCTTATGGCACCGCCACCATTCCGGCGGTCGACAAAATCGTCGGCCCCGGCAACGCCTATGTGGCGGCCGCCAAGCGGCGTGTGTTCGGCATCGTCGGCATCGACATGATCGCCGGGCCCTCCGAAATACTTGTCATCGCCGATGGGACGACCGACCCGGCGTGGGTGGCGATGGATCTGTTTTCACAAGCCGAGCACGATGAAATCGCGCAGGCGGTGTTGCTGTGCCCGGACGCGGCCTATATCGACGCGGTAATGAGGAGCATGGAAACACAACTCGCTGCGATGCCGAGGGCGGACATCATTCGCGCCTCGCTGCAAAATCGCGGCGCATTGATTCTTGTGCGTGATCTCGATGAAGCCTGCGACATTTCCAATCGCGTCGCACCCGAGCATCTGGAACTTTCGGTCGCCGATGCCGACGCGCTGCTGCCAAAAATTCGCCACGCCGGGGCGATTTTCATAGGCCGGTATTCGTCGGAATCGCTCGGCGATTATTGCGCGGGGCCTAATCACGTGTTGCCAACCTCGCGCACGGCGCGGTTTTCTTCCCCGCTCGGCGTCTATGATTTCCAGAAGCGCTCATCGATCATCAAGGTCTCGCGAGACGGTGCCGACACGTTGGGTAAAACGGCGGCAACATTGGCGCACGCTGAGGGCCTTGACGCGCATGCGCGCTCGGCCAAGTTCCGCTTGAAATGAGTTCGGTCAAAGACATTATTCGCCCCGAGATTCGCGCGCTCGCCGCGTATCACGTGCAACCCGCATCGGGGATGATCAAGCTCGATGCGATGGAAAATCCATTCGACTTTCCCGAGCCGCTGCGCGCGGGGCTCGCCGACGCGCTCGCCCATGCATCGCTCAACCGCTATCCCAGCGCCGCCGCGGACGCGCTGAAAGACGACATCCGCGCGGCGATGAAAATTCCCGCCGGACTCGATATCCTGCTCGGCAACGGCTCCGACGAAATCATTCAGATCATCGCCATGGCGGTGGCGAAACCGGGCGCGCGGCTGCTGTCCATCGAGCCCTCATTTGTGATGTTCAAGATGATCGCGACGTTCTGCGGGCTCGAGTACATCGGCGTTCCATTGCGCGCCGATTTCAGTCTCGACGGTCCTGCGGTGTTGGCCGCGATGGAACGAGACCGCCCAGCCGTCACGTTCATCGCCAACCCGAACAACCCGACCGGCAATGTATTCGACCGCGCCTCGATCCTCGAAATCCTCCATGCCGCGAACGCTATTGATGGTCTGGTAGTGATTGATGAGGCCTACTTTGCGTTTTCGCGTGATTCGTTTTTGGATGAGATCGCCGCGCACCCGAACGCCGTGTTGATGCGCACCGTTTCCAAACTGGGGCTCGCCGGCGTTCGCCTCGGCATGCTGATCGGCCGACGCGAGTGGCTCGCGGAGTTCGACAAAATCCGCCTGCCCTACAACATCAATGCGCTCACGCAAGCAGCGGCACAATTCGCGATGCGGCACTACGATGCCTTTGTCGTACAGGCGGAAACACTGAAATCCGAGCGCACCCGCGTGTCGGCAGCCCTCGATCGCATCAGTGGCATCGAGCGTTTTTCGTCAGAGGCGAATTTCATCCTCATCCGGGTGGCCGACGCGCGTCAAGCATTCGATCGCCTGCTCTCGCGTAAAATCCTCGTGAAGAACACCAGTGCTGCGCACCCGATGTTGCTGAATACGCTGCGTCTGACCATCGGCGTGCCCGCTGAGAACGATGCTTTGATCAATGCCTTGCAATACTCGACCCACCCATGAGAACCGCCGACGTTACCCGCAACACCAAAGAGACGAAAATCCGCGTCGTCATCAATCTTGACGGCACCGGCGAAGCCAAGCTCGATTCGGGCATTCCGTTTCTAGATCACATGCTGGATCAAGTCGCGCGGCACGGCATGATCGATATCGAATTAAAGGCCAGCGGCGATCTGCACATCGATGCGCATCACACAGTAGAGGATGTCGGCATCACGCTCGGCCAGGCGCTTGCCAAGGCACTCGGCGACAAGATCGGCATCCGCCGCTATGGGCACGCCTATGTGCCGCTGGATGAGGCCTTGTCGCGCGTGGTGATCGATTTGTCCGGTCGACCGGGGCTTGAGTATCACGTGAATTACACCCGTGACCGCGTCGGCGAATTCGACGTCGATTTGTTTATCGAATTTTTTCAGGGCTTCGTCAACCACGCGCTCGCCACGCTGCACATCGACAATCTGCGCGGCGTGAATTCGCATCACCAGGCGGAAACGATTTTCAAAGCGTTCGGTCGTGCATTGCGCATGGCCTGCGA
>JANPBQ010000017.1:0-8462 GCA_031430555.1 Betaproteobacteria bacterium | reverse complement strand
TTGGGCGGGGCGGGGGGCTGCCCCCCCCCGCCGCGACAATCTCAGAACCGGTGCTTCAAGCCGATGCGGAAAAAGCGACCAATGGCACCCGAGTAATCCAGCGGGTTGTAGCCGATCGCACCGTAGGTGTAGAAGTCCACTGGCGGTTTCGTGTCGAACACGTTGGCGACCGAGCCGAACAGTTCGGTGTTCTTGCCAAACTTCCACGCGCCAGACAGGTCCAAGGTCGTAAACGATTTCACCTTGCAACCCGAAGGGAAATCAGAACCATTGGCTTGTTGCTGGTTGCAGTCTGTGTTCGACTGCTCATCCTTGTTCGACATGCTACCGCGGTAGTTGACGTTGGCACCCAGACGGAACTGCGTCGTGTCCCAGGTCGCCGCGAAGCTAACTTTCTCCTTTGGTGAGCCAATGCAGTTGGTGATGTTGCAATCGCCGTGGGTACCCGCGTAATCGTGAATCACGCCCCCCCCAATCACGCGCTGCGTCAACAAGTGCGACCAGGTGATCGTGCCGGTCACTTGACCCATGTTGCCGGCCAGGTCCCAGCGGTGCTTGGCCTCGATATCGAACCCGCGGGTGAGCGATTCGTCAGAATTCTCGTACCCCACGAAGACGTTCACGAGCGGACCTGGGTCGGTCGTTGTGACCTTGGATGTGGGATCGCGAAGTACGTTGCCGGCGTCGACGGCAGCCTGCCCATCACCCGTCACGGGCAACCCCTTCCGCTTGATGCGCCACAAATCGGCCGTCAAACTAGTCTTGGCGGTCAAGTCCCATACGATACCCAGTGTCACGCTCTCGGACTTTTCCGGCTTCAGTGCCGGGTTGCCCGTCGCGGCGAATGTCGGCGATATCCCCTTGCAGGTGCTGGCCGGAACGCCGGCCGCGCATCGAGCGTTGTCGTCGATCGTGGTACCGCCGAAGGTAGCGACAACCTGTGGAGAAACCTCGGGAAACGACGGCGCACGGAACCCCCGCGAGACCGTGCCGCGCACCGCAAGGCTGTCCAGCGGTTTCCACTTCGCACCGGCTTTCGGCGTCCAGGAACTTCCGGCATCGGAATAGTTGTCCACGCGAATCGCGGCGCTCAACTCGAGTTGCTTCAGCACCGGCAGCAGCGTCTCGGCAAAGGCCGCGGTGATGTCGCGTTTGCCGGAGTACGACGTCAGCGACAAGCCGATGAAGTCGCCGAGGCCGTCGAACAGGCCGAGATTGGTCGCCTCGTGACGCGCCTCGACACCGAAGGCCACGCCTATCGGACCACCGTCCAGCTTGCCGAATTCTCGCGATACTTTCAAGTCGACGCCGTACTGACGCGAATAGCCTTCACGCGATTTGTCGGCAAGCAACGCACCGTACAGCGCTGGCGAGTTCAGGCCGGCGTTTTCGCCGATGCGCCAAACGGTGCCCGCCGGCAGCGACGCGTAGGCCGGGCTAAAGGCGCTGGCGGCCGCCATGTTGGCAGCTGTCGGGTTTATTAGAGCGTCGAGAACACGACGGTTCATCGCTTTTGTCGACGTATCGGTCTGATTGGACTCCGAGAACGAGACGGCGGTATCGAAATCCCAACCGCTTAAGGTCCCTTTCAGGCCCGCCATAAAACGCGCGGTATGCGACTTGGAGTTGGTACCGGAGACACCGACGCCCGGGTCGAAGAGAGGCAGGTAACTCAAGCGCGCTGCCGTGCCGAAGTAAGGGTTGTCCGGGTGTGTGGCACCGATCAAGGCGACAGCCGCGCGCGACACGGCGCCGATGATCGTGTTGTAGCCGGCGTTGGACGCAATCGGCAGGCCATCGACACGCGATTTGGTGCTGAAGTAGCCCGCTTCGGCAAAGGCCTCCACGTCGTTATTGACCCGCATAGTGAAGCGGCCCAAGAAGTTCCCAGTTTCGTGCTCCGGCTGAATCTGGTTGACGGCCTGGCGCAAGTCGGTGATGCATCCGCCGGCCGGGTTGTTTTGCGGCAGATTCACATTGGCGTTGCAGAACGTTGCGGCACCAGAAAAGTTGCGCGTAAACCCGACACCAGCGGGATCGGACCGGCTGTAGTAGTTGTTCGTTGTTGG
The DNA here is from genome assembly GCA_031430555.1 of Betaproteobacteria bacterium. GTDB lineage: Bacteria > Pseudomonadota > Gammaproteobacteria > Burkholderiales > Usitatibacteraceae > UKL13-2. The sequence goes on along the minus strand of JANPBQ010000017.1, from coordinate 6,393 downwards.
ATTGCGCACATTGCCCACGATCGATGCCGTCTGGCTGTTGTTCAATCTGATACCCGCGGCGTTTACCGGAATCCAGCCGTTGCCGCCGACGCGCGCCGTATTGTTGGACGACGAGTTCGGGTCGAAACCCCACGGCGCCTGCCCGATCGCCGACACGCCCACCGAGCCGCGACCGATGCGGTCGCGGTAATAAATCGAATCTCTTTTGCCCAGTTCGGCATTCACGAGGAAGTTGTAGCCGTCCTTGGCGAAGTCTCCGAAGCCGTGCGTAATCGCGGCGCGCGTCTCGTTGCCGTCGCCTTTTTCCGACACACCATAGGTGATCTTCGCGACCGAACCGTTAAAGTTCTTCTTCAGAATGACGTTCACCACGCCAGCCACGGCGTCAGAACCGTAGGTCGAAGAGGCGCCGTCCTTCAGCACTTCGATGCGCTCGATGGCTTCCATCGGAATCTGATTCAGGTCGACATAGCTTCGCTGGAAATCGTCGGCCAGAACGGCGGTCGCGACGCGGCGGCCGTTGATCAGTACCAGTGTGGCATTGGCACCCAAGCCACGAAGCGAGATCCCGGACGATGTCGCGCCGGAAAAACCACGGCCATAAGTGAACGGCACCGAACCCTGGCCGTCGGCCGTGAGGGTCTGAAGGTATTCGGAGACAGTACCTTTGCCCGCCTGTTCGATCTCTTGCTTTGTGATGATCTGAATGGGCGACGCCGTTTCGGCATCGGCGCGGCGGATACTCGAACCCGTGATCTCAATTCTTTCGATTTGTTGAGGCACGGGCGCCGCTTGCTGGGCATACGTCGAATCTACGACCATCAGCGATAGGGCAACGCCGGTGGCGACGACGCTATGCTTCCTCGCAAATGTTGTGGCCGGTCGCTTGTTTTTGTTCATATGATGCCTCCTGGTTAAAGTGGTAATACCCAGTCAAAACGTTCATGCAATTTCGGGTGCTGCGAAACAAGCGAGATTGCGCAAGATCGTTCTTACTGAATTAACGGTTCGAGAAGTCACCATCGATGGCCGCAAATAGGTCATTGAAAATATTGCCGACAATCAACATAAACAAAGGCTTCTCTGGTGAGAGCCAGCATAGCCACTGTCGACTGTCAAATCCAACATTGCGTCGCTATTTGTCGCAATCCGTTGCGCAAACGCAACAGTTTGGAACGGTGCAGGAAACGGGCAGGATTTCAGCAGGTCTGCCAACAACAACCAGTCATGGCGAGTGTGCGGGGTCTAGACTCTTGCACTGGCGCGTCTTTCAGGCAAAAAACGCCCGAAACGCGCCTGCGGAAACCGAAATCGGCTACGCGGCAGTGTGCAGGCTGACGAAGAATTTTCTGCGTTGAAAGCACCGAAGTTGACCAATATGAAAAATCGACATTTGGAAAAGTTGAGAGCGCAATGCAGATTGGCGTTGAAACGGGATCGCCGGTCATTCGATGAGGGTGGTGTCCATACGGACCACATGATCGAGCCGGGTGTCACTCTATCCTGGTGGTCCGATTTCGCGTTCGTACTCAATGGCCGCCTGATCACACTTTGGTGGGAGCATCCGCGCATGAAGTACTCGGATGAAATCAGCGAACGCGCATGGCAAGAGTCCGGCCCCGCCCCAACTGAGGACGGCTTGCTCGAAAACGCCACGCCGATCACGCGGGCCGTCGGAAAATCGCGGAAGAAATGCGTTGGCCATCGGTCGCCCGCACGATCAGACGCCTGGCGTCAGTATTTCGATCATCACAACGCGATTGAAGACCGGCTTCGGGCGGATGGAATCGACTTCGAGGCGCGTCCGTCGCTGCAAGTGCAAACGTTGAGCGGGTGCGTGGGCGTTGATATTTGTGTGCCCATCGAAATCCGCTCGCCAGAAGATGCGCGTGCGCTTGTGAGTCTTGCGCGGCGATTGCTCAAGCGGGAGACGACTTTGGAGAGCGAATTTCCAGGGTATCGCTATGGGCGGGAGAACTGGCTTGCGGAGGCGGGACTGCGTTCGGGGGATGTCATTGCGCGAAAGATCAATTCGGCCGGGATGTGAAATTCACCTGTGAGACGGGCGATGATCTCGCGCCAGTTCGTCAATGTGATATTAAACAATCCCATTTTTTTTTGAAACTCTAGTACTGGTGCGGTGTTTCAGGAATTTTCGGCCTGCGAGGCGCGTGGATGCTGAGGTTTCGATTTATTCGAGGCTACTCCGATTGTTGGAGTTAGGGCACGCGATGGGGCGCCGCGCTGTCCATTAAATCTTGGGAAGTCCAACCTGACCCGAATGGCGCTTACTTAAGGATTTCCTGCATGGATAGCGCTAGATGCTCGCGCTGTCGTGGGCACACAAAAACTGTCTCCCCGGACTTGTTCCGGGGCCCAATTTTGTTCAACTGGGCATTCCGTCGAAATTGGACCCCGGAACAAGTCCGTGGAGACACCTTAAGTAAGTGCCATTCCAACCTGACCCCGAATGTGCGCGAATGTGCGCTATTCATCCTCAGTACTGTTCCATATGTCCTCAGAAAATCCGAGGTTCATCGCCGCAATTAGCTCTTGCGGGTTCAAGTCATTCCAATCTTTATCGGCACTTGATGGCGCGTCGTTTCCATCCCATTTATCTTGTCGCCAGCCGAGAATGGTCCAAAGCTCTTTCTCTCTGCTACTCAGATCAGCCCACGACAACTCCTCCCAGATTCCCGGATTGCCTTGCATGTCTCGTACATCCATAGCTGCCTCCTGTGAAAAATTACGAACTGAACTAAAGGGGCGTGATCGATATTTTTCGTTGGGATTGAGTAATATCAACCACGGCCCCTTTCATTCATAGCGCAAAATAATTGTCGCTGACTGCTTTGATTTGTCCTCAGCGCTTCATCAATGCCAAGCCGCTACCCGACAATAAGTAAACCTCGCCACTAATCACCGTTGATGGCGGATTGAGAAAGCGCGCAGAAATTTCGCGCAACTTGGCGACGGCATTTGTATCGTCAGCGTCGGCAACGAGCGCCATGCCCCGACGAGGGAATGCAACCGCAAGTTCGCGGAATTTGAGTTGGGCGTTCACTTCATCCGTATGAGCGCGCGAAAGCATTCCGTCTGAGACAGAGTTACCGATTAACTGATAAACGGCGGGCTCGCCCGGAAAAGCTACTGCGGTCACCTTGGCAATTGACTCGACATTTTTGATCGATTCTTTCAAGAGGTTTTCTGGCGTCAAGCCCAATTTAGCAAAGGCTTTTTCATCAAGGTACGTAGCCAGACCATCTGAAAAAATTCCGAAGACAACGCTAATGTTTTCGGCCAATGGCTGAACGTAAACGGGACTCGCGTCATTCTGTTGAACGAGCGACTTCGACACCGAGCGAGATGAAAGGATTGGCACCACATTCGACAAGACGAGAGGCACCGATTGCGCGGTGATTGCCTCCTGCATTACCACCAGTAACCGGCCAACCAAACGGCCACATGTTCGGGGAACGCGCTGACAGCCTTCCTGAATGGGCGCCACGTCAATCACCTGCCGATTCCCGTCTTTGTGAAAGACAACCAGTTCGGTGTCACCCGTCTGCTCAATTTTCGCGTCGGGAAACTGAGCCTGTATTTCTTCCTGCACAAACGTCCGCACGCTGGCGATATCAGTTTTCACGCAGCCCGCGAGGAGAATGAGCATTCCTATCGTGATCGCAATTTTTGCGTTGAATGATGTGGCCAGCATAGTTGGAAACAATGCGTTTAATGAGATTGCTTAATCAAACTCTAGCACTGGTGCGGCGTTTCAAGCATTTTGACTGGAGAGGGTCGTGGATGCTGGGGTTTTAATTTATTGGTGGTCTGTCCCCGATTACTCGACGTGAGACTTCGGAAAATACAGTCTTGCACAATTCAGGTTTGTTCGGCAGCGGGGCTGACCAAAACTACATTTATAGTTTCCGTTCATGCCGAGCAACGATATCTTTGCGCCGCAACGGAAAATTGTGGCCAGTGTCCGAAAGGCACTCACCACAGGCTCATGGTTGTAGCGGCTATGCGCTGTTCGATTGGGTTCATGCCGGATTGAATGTGGCGGCTGCCCATAGAGATCTAAAGGGAGCAAAATAGGTTGACGTCATGACTGACGCGAATTCATCCTTGGCATGCATGAAACGTGAGAAAAGTTGAGACAGTCATCTTGACGGCCAACGCAACAACGCGTAATGGGAGAGGATCATGAGCGAAACGCCTGGCATCGAATGCACTACCGACGGACCGCTGCGTGTAAGAGGGTTGCCCGCCCTGCGTAACTCCAAAGGCCAGACTCTTCCGGTTCAGGACGTCGTCGCACTCTGTCGATGTGGCGGCTCTGCCAAGAAGCCGTTTTGCGACGGCACCCATCGCTCGAATGGTTTTTCGAGCGCGAAGTCCTCCGAGCGTGCGTCCGACAAAGTCGATAGCTATCGTGGCAAGCAGATTACGATCCACGACAACCGAAGCATCTGTGCACACGCCGGCCGCTGCACCGACGGCTTACCGGCGACATTTCGCTCCCACCAAGAGCCGTTCGTCGATCCGAATGTCGATACCGTCGAGAAGATCATCGAAATCGTCGGCAAGTGCCCCTCGGGTGCGCTGAGCTATACGCGACATGATCGGCCCGCGATCGCCGCGGAACGGGCGGCGATGATCGTGGTGACGCCGGGGCCGTATGCGGTCATGGGGAACATTGCGATCGATCAAGTGCAGAACGCCGGGGCTTCCAAAGATCACTACACCTTGTGTCGTTGCGGCGCCTCGAAGAACATGCCATTCTGCGACGGCACGCACTGGGCGGTCGGCTTCAAAGACGAAACGAACTGATTGATCATGAATTGCGGGCACCGTTTCTCGCTGGCGCTTGGGCTGTCTGGCGCTTTGCTCGTCGCCGGCTGTGGTGGAACGCGTTATGCAACCGTGCCATCAGGCCAGGGCGAGCCGATCATGCTGCTCGGTCATGATCCGGTCGCCTACTTCACGATGGGCAAACCGTTGCGGGGCGACCCGAAGATCAAAATTGCGCTTCCTGACCGCACCTATTTCTTCGCCAATGAAGAACATCGCAAGCGGTTTGCCGCCGATCCGGCGAAGTACGAACCGCAATACGGCGGTTTTTGTTCGAACGGCACGCCGTTCAAAATCAAGCTCGGCAGCGATCCGACAGAGTGGGAAATTCGCGAGGGCCGGTTGTTCATTTTCGGCGACATCGTCGGCCACTCTTACTGGAGCCTGGACCCTGCGTTTAATGTGAAGCACGCGGATCAAGTGTGGAATGAAATCAAGGACGTCCCATGGCGAACAGCAACGCTTGGCGCCTGGGTGAGCAAAGTGCCATGGTATCGCACACACAAAAGCCTCGACGACGAATGGAATACGAAGCACCCCGGCATGCCGATCACCTATGATCCGGGCGGGCTCACGCGAAACCTGTTGATCAAATATCCGGGTTGGCGTGCACGCGAGGGTTTTGGCCAACCCGCCTTGGGCCTCGTGGGTACCGACCCGTGCCCGCCGGCTTGCCCGGGAACCGAACCCGCGCCGTACCGGCCACCCTGGAAGCGCTAAGCCGATGCGCGGCAGGCTTGGTCGATACCTCGGGATACTCGTTGCATATGCGCTGTTGTCCGGCTGCGCGGTCTATAACACGACCGCGGACGGCGCCGATCGAGATTTGATGTTGCGTGGCCACGATCCGGTGTCGTACTTCACCGCTACCGCCCCGCTCAAAGGCGATACGCAGTGGACAGCTCGCCATCGACACGGCACCTATCGCTTCGCGTCGGCACAGAATCGCGAGCGCTTTCTCGCCACGCCAGATCGCTACGCGCCACAGTACGGGGCTTTTTGCGCTAAAGGCGTGTCGTATGCGATTCGCGCTGGAGGTGATCCGCTGGTCTATGAAATCCGCGACGGGCGGCTGTTCATCTTCGTCAACCAATACGCGCGTGAGTATTGGCGCACCGATCCGCGCGACTTTGTCGGCAAAGCCGATCATTACTGGGCCACCGAACTCGAAGACATGCCGGTCAAATGGACGAATCTAAAGCGGTTCATCTGGCGCGTGCCGCACTATAAGACCTATCCGGAAGAATTCGCCGACTACGAAAAACGTATCGGCAAGCCTGCGCCGGTGAAATAGGTCAGAAGGAATTAAAGGAAGAATCAAAGGGCTCGGGCTAAATTGTCTTACGAGAAAAACGACCCTGGACATTTTTGTTGAAATGCGATATTGCAAGACCTGACCCAATACTGTTCGGTTAGTAAGAATTATGCCATACTACGCGCGTCGTCGTTGCGGAGGTTTTCATGGCACGAACCAAAGCGGTGTTGGGAACGGGAGCACGATTAAGCGACTACTTGAGTGCAAGCCTGCTGGCGCGGGTG
>JANPBQ010000016.1:0-8658 GCA_031430555.1 Betaproteobacteria bacterium | reverse complement strand
TTCCGCTACGAAACTTGGCCCCCCGCCTACGCGGGGGAAGGAAATAATTGAAGTCAGTTCAACATGTTTAATTGCCGGATCAATAAAAACCCGTCGTTCCGGCGAAATTTGGAGGTTAATAGAATTACCCATCCGTACTTTTGGTCATCGGCGGATATCAAGATTGAAACAAATCAAGAACTTCCGGGCCGCTGAACAAACGCGCGCTGCCCCAGTTTTTTCAAAATTGCCAACGTAGCGCGACCGTCAAACTTCGCTCGCGCTTGTCCGGCACCTCACCGATCAGCGTGCGGGCGGCACGTGTGCTTTGGACGATTAATATTTCCGAAACGATCGAGACTGACGGACCAATTGGCCACGCATAGGCAAGCGCGAGTGAACGCCCGGTTTCACTATTAGGGTCGCTTGGCAGAACGTCGGCGACATGTTCCTGGGTCCTGAATCGGTCAACACGAAAAGTGAGTTGGCCCGGACCAAGAGGATGACTGGCAAGCGCGTATCCGGCGTCATAACGCAGTCGCACGGCGTTCGGGCCCATCAGGGTGTCGCCGCGTAGCGCCTGGAACAGGAGCACCCAGTCCCCTCGCGGCTGTAGGCGCACGCTCAGGTGATCGAAGCGCGTTTTCCAACTGTACTGGCCATTTTTGAGGAGCAGCGGATTGCCGCGATTGTCATAATGCATTGCCTGCACGCTGAGCAATGCCTCGAATGCGTAGTGCACGCCAAGGTAGTATCCCGGCCGATTGTCGAGTTCGCGAAACAGATGAATGGTTCGATCCTGTCCCGGCAACGCGCCGCTACCGCGATACACCGGGAGATCGGCCAATCGAATCGGCTCGCGCAATCCGCTAATGCGATCACCCATCGACCAGCCCCGCCACGCGAGCAGCGTACCGGCCGGGTCGTTGCCGTTGAACAATGCGGCAGTGAATCCGACGTCGTGCGATGAGCCTTCCGCGAGCCCTTTGCGAATCACGTTCAGTTCGACGCCGCGGGTTCTGAGTTCTTCGCCAAACCAGCTATTGATCGCCGAACTGGAAATGGTGCGCGCCGGCGTCCAGCCGATACTGTCGTAATCGATTTCGAGGTTTGTGGCGGGAAAAAATGCACCAAATTTCATGCGCGTTTTCCATGGGCTGCTCGGCACCGGATTCCAACCCACCCACGCCTCATTGATATCAAACACGCCACCGCGATCATCCGCCGCGCTGGCGACGATCGATGCACTGATCGAATCGAACACGTCGGCATCGGCGCGCAGGAATGCGTTGCCCAGCCTGACCGCGCCGGAATGTCGATCAAATCGCGTTTTGTCCAGGCCATCACGCGTCCAACTGCGTTCGGCATCGGTCGCGCCGATGCGCAAGTCAACGCTGCCCTTGATTTCGATGGCATGAATATCCGCGCCAGCGAGAAGTGAAACGACAATCAAACCGTGAAAAACACCGGGAATGCGTGGCACTCTCACTGATGCCTGATTTTGGTTGCCGATTCGCTCGGGCACCGGCCCGGCCATCGAGCGGCCCCAACGAAAGCGCGATGGCGCCCGCCAAATCGGTGCGGCTATTTTTGCGATGGTGGCACCTTGGTCGGCGCCATTTTCGCCGTCGCGGAAGATTTGCCAGGGTTGCCTGCCGTCGCCATGAAGTTGTCGAAATTCTGCTCCGCCACGCGAAACCAAAGAATTTGATCGTCGCGAAACACTTTCCATGCGTCGTAGACTTTCTTGAATTTCGGATTCTTGGCCGATTCTTCCGCGTAGACCTCATTGGCCGCGCGGTAGCAGGCACTCAGAATGTCCTTGCTGAACGGGCGCAATTGCACGCCGTTCTGCACGAGGCGTTTCAGCGCGGCGGGATTCAGCGCGTCGTATTTCGCCAGCATGTCGATGTTCGCTTCGGCGCAGGCACCTTCGAGAATTGATTTGTATTCCGGTGGCAGCGCTTCCCATTGCTTGAGATTGACCATCACATCGAGTTCAGGGCCACCTTCCCACCAACCGGGGTAGTAGTAGTATTTGGCGACCTTGTTGAAACCGAGTTTTTCGTCGTCGTTGGGTCCGACCCATTCGGCGGCATCGATGGTGCCTTTTTCCAGTGCGGGATAAATATCGCTGCCGGGAATTTGTTGCGGCACCACGCCGAGTTTTGAGAGGACGCGACCCGCCAAGCCAGCGATGCGAAATTTGAGGCCCTTCAGATCGGCAACGGTTTTGATTTCTTTCCTGAACCAGCCGCCCATCTGCGCGCCGGTACTACCGGCCGGAAAATTGATGACGTTGTAATCCTTGTAAAACTCGCGCATCAACGCGAGGCCGCCGCCGTGGTACATCCACGCGTTTTGCTGGCGCGCATTCAAGCCGAACGGCAGTGCGGTGCCGAAAGCAAACGTGGCATCTTTGCCGAAGTAGTAGTACGGTGCCGTGTGGCAGCATTCGACGGTGCCGTCCTTCACCGCATCCAGCGCCTGCGGGCCGGGGACAATTTCGCCCGACGCGAATACCTGAATGGTGAATTTTCCGCCCGTCGCGGAGGAGACGCGTTTGGCCACGGTCTCGGCGGCGCCGTAAATGGTATCGAGGCTTTTGGGGAAGCTCGATGTCATGCGCCACTTAATCGTGGGCAGGGCGGTGGCTTGTGTTTGCGATAGCGACGGCGCGGCCGCGGCACCGGCAGCCAAGCCCGCACCGGCGGTCAGGAATTTGCGTCTTTGCATGAAGACTCCTCGTTGTGAATTATTTTTCGACGGACAATCGCTCGCCGCCGAAAGTATAAAACCGAACGAGGTGTTGCGGCGATTGCCGCATTCGCAAAAATTGCGGGAAGCGCGCCTACTCTCCGGCGATCGACATCCGGTCAATCAGAATGCTGCCGCAATGCTTCGAGCCCAGCGCCAGCACATCGTTGCCGACGGCGACGATGCCTTTGAACATGTCTTTCATGTTCCCCGCGATGGTGATTTCCTCGACCGGATACGCAATCTCGCCGCCTTCGACCCAGAAGCCCGCCGCACCGCGCGAGTAATCGCCCGTGACGTTGTTCACGCCCTGCCCCATCAATTCGGTGACCAGCAAGCCGCGCTGCATTTTTTTCAACAAGGCCTGGAAATCGAGCTCGCCCGGCGAGACGATGAGATCATGGTTGCCGCCGGCATTGCCGGTGGTTTGCATGCCGAGTTTTCGGGCCGAATAGCTGCCGAGAAAATAGCCTTGTACCACGCCATTCTTGACGAGATCGCGCACGCTCGTTGCCACACCCTCCGCATCGAATGCGCCGCTGGCGAGGCCATGCTTGACGAACGGATCTTCGCGAATATTCATCAGTGGCGAGAACACTTGTTGACCGATGCTATCCATCAGAAAACTCGATTTGCGATACAGCGCCGAGCCACTGACCGCGCCGACAAATCCGCCGATCAAACCGGACGCAACCGGCGCTTCAAACAGCACCGGAAAATCACCCGAAGCAATTCGCCGCGAATCAAGCCGCGCCAAGGTGCGCTCGCCGGCTTTGCGGCCAACGATTTCGGCGGCTTCCAATCGCTCTGCCGCGCGCGCGACGGTATACCAGTAATCGCGTTGCATGCCTTGCTCGGTGGACGCAATCATGGTGCAACTGGTGCTGTGACGCGTAGTCGGGTAGCCGCCGATGAAGCCGTTGGAATTGGCAAAAATGAAATCGGCGTCGGACACGGAGACCGACGCACCTTCGGAGTTGTCAATGCGCTTATCGACCGCAAAGGCGGCGGCCTCGATGCGTTTGCAAAGCTCGATCGCCTCATCGACCGGCAGCACCCACGGGTGATGAAGATCGCAATCGGTAAAGGGGGCCAGCGCATGCCGCGCGGGATCAGGCAATCCGGAAAATTCATCCGGTGCGGTGTATTTCGCAATCGCCAACGCCGCTGCGACGGTACGCTCAATCGCCTCGCGCGATAGATCCGTGGTGGAGGCGTTGCCGCGCTGCTGGCCCAAGTACACTGTGACGCCCATGCCCTTGTCGCGATTGTGTTCGATGGTCTCGACTTCGCCGAGGCGCACCGTCACGTTTTGACCCGTGGACGCGGAAATCTCCACGTCGGCAGCGGTCGCGCCCAACGCTTTAGCGCGCTCCAGCGTGAAGGCGGCCAGATCGCGCAAATGCGGCGGTGCGGCGGATGATTTTGCGGCGGCAGAAGAGGACGGGCGTACGAGCGTTTTTTCGGTCACGGAAGGTTAATCCTGGAAGGGTTGACGAAGCGTTGAGAAGCGCCGCATAGGCGGCGTGAGGTATCATGACCGCCTTGCCGCAAAGGGTGCGGCTGAAGGCGCAAGAATGACACAGGAAGACGAAAATTCTATCAGTAAAAGCCAGAAGAAGCGGGATATGCTGGCGCTACAAGATATCGGCGTCGAACTGGTTCGACTCTCGACCGAGTCGATCAACAAACTCAATTTGCCCGAGCAATTGCTCATTGCCGTATTGGATGCCAAGCGCATCCCCACGTCGAAACATGGGGGCTACAAACGGCAAATGCAATACATCGGCAAGGTGATGCGCAATATCGATGCCGCGCCGATCATCGAAGCGCTTCAGGCAAGTAAAGCCCCCAGCAAACAACAGACCGCGCTGCATCACTTGGCCGAGCGCTGGCGCGAACGCTTGCTGGAAGACGACTCGGCTCTGGGCGGGTTTCTCAATGAATTCTCCGAGGCCGATCGTCTCACCCTTGAGCAATTCGTGCGCGCGACAAAGGAGGAGAAAGCCAAAGGCAAACCACCGAAGCATTTCAGATTGCTTTATCAATCGCTGCACGACACGATCGTCGCGAAATCGCGCGAAACGGCGACCGACGCATGAGCCACGATTCCGCGATCATCGGCCTGCTCTCGATCAGCGACCGCGCCTCACAAGGCGTTTATCAGGATGAAGGATTGCCGGCACTCGAAGGCTGGCTGAAACTCGCGCTGAAAAATACGTTGACGATGGTGTCGCGCGTGATCCCGGATGAGCAACCGCTGATTGAGGCGACCCTCAGGGAATTCGTCGATACCCATCATTGTTCACTGGTGCTGACCACGGGCGGCACCGGACCCGCGCCGCGCGATGTGACACCCGAAGCGACGCTTGCGGTTGCGGACCGGGTGATGGATGGCTTCGGCGAGCGTATGCGGCAAATTTCACTCCGGTTCGTGCCGACGGCGATTCTTTCGCGACAGACGGCAGTGATCCGCAAACAATCGCTCATCATCAATTTGCCGGGTCAACCCAAGGCCATCCGCGAAACACTCGAGGGTTTGAAAGATGCGGATGGCAAGCCAATCGAGGTGGGTATTTTCGCCGCAGTGCCGTATTGCGTAGACCTGATTGGCGGGCCGTATCTTGAGACGAACGACGAGGTGATCAAGGCGTTTCGGCCGAAGTCGGCGCTACGAGCGCCGAAGGGCGATTGAAACATATAACCCTAGTACTGGTGCGCCTTTCAGATGGTTTTGCCCGGAGCACCGCGCCAGTATTGGATCTACACCTCCGGGTACTTCTATTTACCCTGTCGTACCGGCGAACAACCACAAGGGTTGCGCCGGGCCGGTACCCAATTTTCGTAAGCCATTGACACATTGACAAAATTGGGCCCCGGCCTACGCCGGGGAGACAGAGATTTGAGGTAAATAGAAGTACCCCTCCAGCGCGATGTCATCCTCGCGAACGCGTGGATGACATGGACTCTTTTGTCAATTGGCGCGCACATTGACGAACCGAAATCATTCACCCTTTCTCACCTGAACAGTTACCCAACTCCCACATGACAAAACTCATCGACCATATCGAACTCACCACCGGCGCCGAACCGAAGGGCACCGTCATCTGGATGCATGGCCTGGGCGCCGATTGCTGGGATTTCATTTCCATCGTCAAAGAACTGGGGCTGCCGCCCGACTTGCCGCTGCGATTCATTTTTCCGCAAGCACCGACGCGGTCGATCTCGATCAACAACGGCCAACGCATGCCGGGCTGGTACGACATCACCACGGCGGAATTGCAGGATGGCGGAGCGCGCAAGGCCGACGAAGCCGGTGTGCGCGAATCGCAAGCGAGCATCAATGCGTTGATCGCGCGCGAAGCAACGCGCGGGATTGCCTCGGACAAAATCGTCGTTGCGGGATTTTCACAAGGCGGTGCGATCGCATTGCAAACCGGATTGCGTCATCCTCAGCCGCTGGCCGGCGTCATGGCGCTCTCGACCTACTTGCCGCTCGAAAGCTCGCTTGCCGCCGAGCGCACGCTCGCGAATGCGAACATTGCGATTCTATTGGCACACGGCATCGAGGATCCGCTGGTGCCGGTGGCACTCGCCCGCGCGTCTCGCGCAAAAATCGAAGCACAGGGCTATAAGGTCGAGTGGCGCGAATATCCGATGCAGCACAGCGTATGCATGGAAGAAGTTGAAGACATCGGCGCGTGGCTGGCGAAGCGGTTTCGTTCGCCGATTATTTTGGCGTAGCGCTAAAAGCGAAACCGAAAAAAATTGTAGGATGATGGGTGGAGCGCAGCGATGCCCATCATTTGCATCGCCACCGCAGATGGGTATCGCTGCGCTCCACCCATCCTACAAAATTACGGTGCGGGAACAACAAGCGGCTTGCCCTTTTCCACCACGTAGATGGCCAGCACCTTGGTGTTGCCGCTGCCGTGCGCGGAAGCATTGTGGATTTTGCCGGCGGGAATGAAATAGCTGTCGCCGGCCTTCATCGTTTTCGGCGCCTCGCCGTCGATTTCCAGCAGCGAAGTGCCTTCCAGCACGTAACCGGTTTCCGGCCCGTTATGCGAATGCCGCCCCGTCCCACCGCCGGCGGCAATCTCCGCCATTCCCATGACCACTTCGCGCGCGCCTTCAGTGGGCACATCGCCTTTTTGCAGCATCGTGCGCTTGATCGCCGGCGCTTGCGCGATCGCGAAGCCGGCCACCAGCAATGCGGGAACAACAATCGCCCATTTCACTTTCATGATGATGCCTCCTTGGTGGTTGCCACTTGAATTTTCGACAATACCTCGCGCAGATTTACCGGCACACGCACCGGGCGGCGCGTCTCGCGGCCCACGTACACATGCACAAAATGCCCTTGCGCGATCGCCTCGTCGATGCCCTCGCGAAATAGCGCGATTTCGTAGCGCACGCTGCTGTTACCCATTTTTGCGACACGCAATCCGGCTTCGAGTTTTTCGGGGAATGCAGCGGACGCAAAATAATTGCAGCCGGTTTCAACGACCAGACCGATCACCGGACTGGTGTCGATATTCAGCACACCGCGCGTGATCAGGTATTGATTCACCACCGTATCGAAATACGAATAGAACACCACGTTGTTGAGATGCCCATAGGCGTCGTTGTCGCTCCAGCGCGTGTCGATCGGCAAGTGGTGCGGAAAGTCCGCGCGCCGCAACGGTTTCGGCACAGTGTCAGCCATTTTTGATGGCTGTCATTTGTGCCGTTTGGCCCGGATCGAATTTGGCGTGCGGGATCACCGTCGGCATTGGGCAGGCGCTGGGATCGAAAAAAATCGCAATCTCGTCGCGCCGTTTCAATACATCCTGATACCCCATTTCGATCAGCGCCGCGCAGTAACGCTTGTCGAACAGCATGTAGCTCGCGAGTGTGGCACCGCCCTTGCGCATGGCGCCGATGGTGCGCATCAGGATGCGTATCGTCCAGGGCAAATCGCGCACATGCGCGTAAGCGAGTATTTCCAGCGGTTCATGAGGACAGGCGACGCAGACATCCACATGATGCAGGTTCATACCGGATGTCTTCAGCTTGTCGTGATCCACCACCGTCAGGGTGGAGTTCACCCGTTGCAGCAATTCGATATCAACTGCCAACGTATCCAGAAATATCGACGCCATCGCGTGCCCCGCGATTTGCGCGAGTGAGGGATACTCGTCGCCGCGCGCGCGTTCGTTCTGATCTTTGACTAATTTGGCGGTGCCGATCACAAACACGCGCTCCGCCCCCAAATGCAGCGCCGGACTGCATGGCGCCATTTGCCGGATCGAGCCGTCGCCGAAAAATTCGCGGTTGATTTTGATGGCGGGAAACGCGAACGGGATCGCGGCCGAGGCCATCAAATGTTCAGCGCGCAACTGGCTCACCCGAATGCCGACGCGCTGCGAGCGTCGCCAGCCCTGCACCTCCGGCGAGGCCTGAAAAAATGCGCAGTTGAATCCCGTTGAATAACCGGATGCCGTCACCGAAACCGCGCGCAGCACACCGCTATCCAGATGTCCGGCAATCCTGGTCAGATCGACATGGTTTTCAATCAGTTTGGTCAACGGCGAGTTGTCGAACAGCGACACGCGGTGATTTTTGGTCAACGCGCCGAACAGGAATGCCGACAGCCATTTGAGGCTATTGCGCGCGACACCCGGAAAATCCGTTCGGTAGACCTGGTCCGGCGTGAACTGGGTCCAGACTTTGATCAGCGTTTCAACGCCCAGCGCAAAATTGTCGGCATGTACCGAGAGTACGGCTGCGTTGATGGCGCCGGCCGACGTGCCGGTGATGATGGGAAAGGGATTCTCCGTCGGGTGCCCGAGAATTTCCGATAGCGCCTTTAGCACCCCCACTTGATATGCCGCGCGTGCGCCGCCGCCTTGCAACACCAGTGCAATGCCAGGATGGCGC
>JANPBQ010000015.1:0-5591 GCA_031430555.1 Betaproteobacteria bacterium | reverse complement strand
TGGAATTTCCTAGATTTCCCAGAAAACTCCACTTTTCACCACTTGTGGACACTATAGGCAATAAAAAACCTGCGGTCAAGCAGGTTCGAGAGGTTTTTTCTTTATGCGTCAGGGACTTAGCGCGGTTTTCTAGAAAGTTTTTGGCTGTGGAAAAGTTTGTTGATAATTAAATAGATAACTTCACAACTTAAAGTAAGTTCGTAAGAAAGTTGATGGGAAATCAATGGGTTACTGGATATACATACAGAGTAAGTATTTTTGATGGTTTTCGAGGCTTTGTCATGACACGGCGACTGGAGTTTCCTCGCGCCTCGGCGAGTAGATCAATGCGCGGTCGGCCGACAGGAATAACGAAGCGCGGGCATGAGTCAAGATCGATCCAGGTTAGGTGGTCGAGGGCGCACGACTTAAGTTTTCACTCGTACCTGACCCATTTTCCCTTTTCGCTGAATCAATTGGACGCCCGGACGCCAAAAACCGTTAAGTGAAAAGCGTTGGGGCTGCCGCTATTATTTGCGCACGCAAAATGAAAGACGTGATCCCGCGATTTTCGATTCTGTGTAGTGGTCTGTCCTCGATTCTGTGTATTTCCGAGAAAAATATTGAGCCCCTTAAACTTTCAATTACACCAAAGATGGTTAAGGCGGGAGTCCGAGAATTGCGTGAATCTGGTCTTTTATTTGCCAAATCGTCGGCAGACGCGCCGGCAGTTCAGCGGTTTTTGGAAACGGCTCCGCTTGCCCCGTCAGGCGCGCGGAAAAATTAGCAGTCACACACATCAGGGCATGAAATTCAAGTCGTGACTGAATGATGTCACGCAAAAAAAGCGTCCCTACAGGCAATTTATGTTTGGCAGAACCTTGGGTAGCTTTGATCACCCACGGCCTCAAGCTAAAACGTCTACCGGCTTTGGCCTCTGTATCAATTGCTACACCTTGATGTGCCAGGATATTTCTTTTCTTTGATGCGGTTGCGATTCGGTCCATTATCGTCGTCCACTCCGTGAGTACGGGGCCAGGCTTGAACTTGACTTGAATTAGCGAGTCAAGAAATTTCAACTTGGAGCGAAAATTCTCAATTGAGTAGTACCCGCGAACAATGGTTTTGCGATCCGCATTTGGTAGGCATGCAAACACAAGGTCAGGAAGTTGGCGCTCCAATCCGGCCCATTGTGTTATTGCCCTACCTAGCGCGTCATAGAAGGCCAGTCGCTCTAGTTTGGGGGCAAGACCATCGGGTTTTACCCCAACCCAATCTAGCTCTACAATAATTGGCATGAAAAAGTCCTCTGAGGAGCAGTCGGAACAAAAGCCCATTCTGTTCAATGATGCCTAAAGCGGTTATGGGCCGCACCACCTGCGCGGAAGGTGGCGAACCCTGCGAGCAAGACGAAGAGGAATAACGTAAAAGAACGTAACGGGGGCCGTGGTCGATTTTCTTGCGGGTTGACGAAAAATATCGACCACGGACCCTTTTCACTGTTGCAAAATCATAGCGGGAAGCTACGATGGCCCCTTGGCAGGCCGCTGACGTGCATTGAGATGAATTCAAACTTTCGTGCCTTTGCATGTACGCATATCCAAACTCGCCACTTCAATTTTTCTATTCGGGTTGATCATTCCCGCACACGCCGCACCGCCACCAAAAAATCCCGACATCACAAAAATCGTCAAAGAAATTTCGGCGAAGAATATCGAAGTGACGATCCGCAAACTAGTGAGCTTCGAGACCCGCAATTCACTTTCGGAGACCACCAGCGACACCAAAGGCATCGGGGCCGCGCGGCGCTGGATCAAGGCGGAACTGGAGCATTGCAACGCGGCCAATGGCGGGCGGATGTTGGTCGAATTCGATGAGCACCGTGCGCCGGTATCAGTGCGTGTGCCGAGGCAGACGCCCATCGCCCACGTTTTCGCGATACTCCCCGGCGAGCAAGCCGAGAGCCGTGATCGCATTTATTTCGTCAGCGGACATTACGATTCCATGCGCGGCTCGCCGCTCGATGCCGACGGTTTCGCGCCGACTCTAATGGTGATTGCTGCGGACAGCATCAACAAACGCAAGCATTGATATGGCTTTCAGCCAAAAAATGATCGAAACGATGCGAGGTGATTCAATATGACGAAGTGCGACAAATTGTCGCAAAATCTTACACATTGAAAGGCTCCTTGTCGCCGTCATTGTGGAACCTTTTTCAATACAACAAGTTAGAGCAACTGGCGCGCGGCTTGCTTTCTTGTTTGGGCTTTACTCAAAGCGAGAGCAGAGACTGAGACCAAAAAAACGGTGATGTCGATGAACATCGGCAAAATCGACCGCATCGCAAGAAAACTTCACGAGAGAGGAAAAGAACATGCGCAAAAAACAGAGGTTGAATCACCTTTGGGCAGTTGCCGTGGCCATCGCCATCGGCATGCCCAACATGGTCGGCGTTACCCATGCTGCGTCGAGCAACGGCGAGGAGCACGGGAAGTCGAAATTCACCAACAATGTGTACATCGTGCAATTGGCTGAGCAGCCAGTTTCCGCTTACACAGGCGGCATCAAGGGCTTTGCCGCGACCAAGCCCAACAAGGGCCAGAAATTGGACCCAAATTCACCCAAAGTCGTCTCATATCTGGGCCATCTCGCGACGCGGCAGGACGCCATTATGAATAGCGTCGGTGCCGCCAAGAAACACTACAACTACGGCTATGTTTTCAACGGGTTTGCGGCCGAATTGACCGATGCGCAAGCGCAGAAGTTGGCGCAGATGCCCGGCGTTCTCGCCGTCACTAAGGACGAAATCCGTTCGATCGACACGGCCACCACGCCGGCGTTTCTTGGCCTGAGTGGTGCCACCGGTTTTTGGAATACAACTGGGGCGACCGGCGAGAACGTGATCATTGGAATTGTTGACACCGGCGCATGGCCGGAACACCCCAGTTTCTCAGACCGCACCGGCAGCAACGGCAATGGCACCCAGGACGGTAAACTTTCCTACCATCAAATTCCGGGCTGGAATGGTCGTTGCGTACCAGGTGAAGCCTTCACCGGCACCGATTGCAACCAAAAGCTGATCGGCGCGCGCTATTACAACTCCGGCTTCGGTGGTAACGCCGGGATCGATGCGAATTTTCCGGCCGATTTCAATTCGGCGCGCGATTGGGATGGGCACGGCACCCACACCGCCACGACGGCGGGCGGCAATGCCAACACCCCCGCGTCGGGCCCCGCTGCGGTATTCGGCACAGTCAGCGGCATGGCGCCGCGCGCGCGTATCGCTGCGTACAAAGTTTGCTGGGGCGGTACCGACGGCGGTTGCTTCGGCGCCGATAGTGTCGCGGCCATCGATCAGGCTGTCGCCGACGGCGTGGACGTGATCAACTTCTCGATCAGCGGCACCAGCACCAATTTCCGCGATCCGGTTGAAATCGCCTTTCTCTTTGCCGCCGACGCGGGCGTGTTTGTGGCGGCTTCGGCGGGCAATAGTGGGCCAACCGTCAGCACCGTGGCGCATCCGAGCCCATGGTTGACCACGGTCGCCGCCGGCACACATAACCGCGACGGCGCGGGTTCAACCACTCTCGGCAACGCGGTGGTTTACAACGGCGCGTCGATGTCGACACTTGGCGCATTGGGCCCGTTGCCGCTGATTGATTCGATGGCGGCCGGCGTGCCGGGTGCCAATCCGACGGCGCTTGCATTGTGTTTTACGGCCGGCGATAACGGCGGCGTTGCCGTGCTTGATCCGGCCAAGGTGGCCGGCAAGATCGTGCTCTGTGATCGCGGCGTGATTGCGCGCGTCAGCAAGAGCCAAGCCGTGCTTGATGCCGGAGGCCTCGGCATGATTCTGGTCAACACGTCGGCCAATTCGCTCAATGCGGATTTGCATGCGCTGCCGTCCGTGCATCTCAGTCACCTCAACCGCCCAGCGCTGAAGGCGTATGCCGCAACGGTTGGCGCAAGTGCTACGATCAATCAGGCGTCATTGGTTGGCACCGCCCCCGCGCCGTTCACCGCAGCGTTTTCGTCGCGCGGCCCGCTGCGCGCCACGGGGGACTTGCTGAAACCCGACATCATCGCGCCGGGCCAAGACATTCTCGCAGGCGTATCGCCTGTGACCAGCGGCGGCAAGTTGTTCGACTTGCTGAGCGGCACCTCGATGTCGAGCCCGCATGTGGCCGGCCTCGCGGCGTTGTTCAAGCAACTCCATCCGGGCTGGTCCCCCATGGCGATCAAATCGGCCTTGATGACCACTGCGGGCGACGTCCTCGACGGCCCGAACACCAATCCGCTGGTGATCTTCCGCCAGGGTGCCGGACACGTGCGGCCCAGCATGGCGGCGAATCCGGGTTTGGTGTTTGACTCCAGCTTCAGCGATTGGCTTGGGTTTCTGTGCGGTACGCAATTGCCGACATCGTTTTGCACCGACGCCGGTGTTCCCGTGCTCGATCCTAGCAATCTGAACAGCGCATCGATCGCCATCGGCGATTTGGCCGGCGTGCAAACCGTGACGCGGCGGATCACCAACGTGGGCGGCACGGCGGCGACGTATACCGCCTCCGTCACCGGCATGGCGGGCTTTACCGTGGTGGTCAGCCCGGCGACGATGAGTGTGGCCGCCGGTGCCACCGTGCCGTTTTCGGTCACCATTACCCGCACCACCGCCACGCTGAACGCCTACACCGGCGGTCAACTGACTTTGAGCGACGGCACCCACACCGTGCGCGTGCCGCTCGTGGTTCGTCCGGTTGCCTTGGCGGCACCGGTTCAGGTCAGCGACGGCTATAACGTCACCTTCGGTTACAGCGGCGCGTTCTCGGCCACGGCGCGCGGATTGGTTGCGGCAACATCGGCGGCGGGTTCGGTTGCGACCGGTGGCAGCGTCGACTTCCCGGTGACGATTCCCGCAGGCACCACTTACGCGCGCTTCTCGTTGTTTGATTCGGAAGTGAGTCAGGCGAGCGACCTTGATCTTGAGGTCTACAACGCGGGCGGCACGCTAGTCGCTGCAAGCGGCGGGGCAACCACTGCGGAAGACGCCAATCTGCTCAACCCGGCTGCGGGCACCTACACGGTTAGGGTGGTTGGCTTCGCCGTGCCGTCGGGTGCGGCGAATTTCACGATGTTCAAATGGGCGCTCGGGTCGACTGCTGCGGGCAATATGACGGTCACGGCACCCGCCACGGCTGCCATCGGCGCGTCAGGTACCATTGGTATCACCACTTCCGGAATCACTGCCGGCGTGAAGTACCTTGGATCGGTCGCCTACGCGGGTGCCGCCGGTCTTCCCAATCCGACGATAGTGCGAATCGATCCGTAAGCAATAGGCAACACTATCGCTGTTTTCTTTGCGCGCCCCGGGGCCAACCCCGGGGCGTTTTTCATTTTGGCGGGTTCATGGCGACGTAAAAGGTGGCCAACTATTGGCCGGTCGATGTCAAGTGCGTAAATAGATTTCCAGCAACGGAAGCGCGTACCGCGAGGGAATAGATCGGCGCTTCCTTAACCTTGCATGCACACTTCGCAGGCCGCCATGTAAGATTCAGGTTGTTTTTTTCATCACCGTGAAGATAACCAATGCAAAAGCTCCTGGCGTCCGTATTCCT
>JANPBQ010000014.1:0-39239 GCA_031430555.1 Betaproteobacteria bacterium | reverse complement strand
GGCGCGGATTCGCTCGAATGGACCCACCTTCCGAGCCCGGTTCCGTATCACACCTTTGAAACCGCGCCTGTCTTGAAGTAAGCAAATTAAATGGGCGCGGATTTCGAAAAGTCGAATGCAGGAACGCCACCGGCAAGCCATCGCAGAAAGTATGTGACGCTCGTGTTCCTGCTGATTTGGGTCGCCGCTGTCTTTGCGTTCACATTTTTCAAGTTTTCAGGCGGCGCCAGGTGACCATTGATCGACAAGAAAGTGAACGCCAGGAAAGACAAAGGACTGAAAGTCGTCTGACGCTGAAAAAATTGTTGTTGATCGTGCCGGTTATGCTGGTGTTTTGCGCGTCGATGGTGCCGTTGTACCGGCAGATTTGCGAAGTGCTGGGAATTACCGCAACCCGCGCCATCGCGGAGAATACGCAGATAGATAATTCCCGGATGGTGAAGATTGAATTTGACGCAAGTTTGAATCGAAATTTTGCTTGGCAATTCACCCCGCTGGAAAAGCAAGTATTGGTGCATCCGGGTGCCATCACCACCATTCACTACCGGGTGACGAACAAATTGGCGCATGTCAGCACGGGGCGCGCCGTACCAAGTTTTGGCCCGCTTGAGGCGGGACTGTTTGTGAACAAGATTGAGTGTTTTTGCTTCAGCAATCAAACGCTTCAGGCGGGCGAAACGCGGGACATGCCGGTCACATTTTTTGTCAGCCCGAAACTGCCGCAGGAGATCGGGGCGATCGCTTTTTCGTACACGTTTTTCGACGTGAGCAAAGAGCGGAACAAGTCGTAATGTGGAATACGTTGAAAGCGGTCTTGTGGGCATTCCTGGGAATACGCAGCAATCACGGGTATGAGCAGGATCGGAAAAAATTGAAGGTTCATCATGTGATCGTGGCGGGAATATTCTGCGCGCTGGTCTTTGTGATGGGTTTGTTGTTCCTGGTGAGAATGCTCACCACCAAGTAAAGGGAGTTTCACGTGAGTACAGCGACTGGCGGATATTATTTTGCCCCCCCTTCCAAATGGCCCGTGGTCGGTTCAACGGCGCTGTTTTTCTTTGCTTCGGGATTGGTTCTCTGGATGAACCAGATTCAACCTTGGGGCGGCGTTTCGCTGGTGATCGGACTGTCGATTCTGGTGTACATGTTGTTCGGCTGGTTTGCGATCGTTATCCGCGAAAGTGAAGGTGGCTTGTACAACAAACAAGTGGACACCTCCTACCGCTGGAGCATGAGTTGGTTCATCTTTTCCGAGGTGATGTTTTTCGCGGCATTTTTTGGTGCTCTTTACTACGCGCGCGCATTTTCGGTGCCATGGCTTGGCGACTTTGACAACGCGTTGATTTGGCAAGGCTACGAAGGTAAATGGCCGACGGTCGGGCCGTACCTTGAAAAAGATCCTGCGTATTCATTTGCAACGATGAGCGCCTGGGGCATACCGCTGCTCAACACTGCGCTGTTGCTTACTTCCGGCGCAACCGTCACGTGGGCACATCATGCGTTGAAAGCCAATCAGCGCGGACAATTGGTGTTTGCCCTGTTTCTCACGGTCGCGCTGGGCTTCACCTTTCTGGGATTTCAGATTTATGAATATGCGCACGCCTACAGCGATCTGAATCTGAAGCTCACGTCCGGCGTATTCGGCTCCACTTTTTACATGTTGACTGGCTTTCATGGCTTCCATGTCACGCTGGGCGCGATCATGCTGACCGTCATCATGTTCCGCTGCATGAAAGGTCACTTCACGCCCGACCACCACTTTGGCTTTGAGGCGGTCGCGTGGTATTGGCACTTCGTGGACGTGGTTTGGCTGGGGCTATTCATTTTTGTCTACGTGCTCGTTTAGCGATTGATGACGTGCCGGGGGTCAACCCCCGGTGGCGGACATGCGACTGCGAGAACATTGCGGCAGTCGATGATGGGCCTCAGGGCCATCGTGCCTGCCCGGTCGCTATTTGACCGGAATCCAGCCCATGAAGAAGCCGACGATGACGATGGCGAAAATGGTCACGGACAGCGCGACCCGAATCGTCAGCGCGATCACAGTGCGCCGCGATTTTCCCTTGTCTCGATACATGAAATACAGGCCGCTGAACAGGCTGATTACGACCAGCATCAGCAGTACTACCAGAATTATTTTCATCGCGTCGTTGGCGCGCGCGGTGAATCAACCGCGCGCAAAACGGTCAAAGTTGACCCAGCCACAGTCTACCGCCACTTTCCTTTTCTTGTCCCGCCATGTTTGAATCAATCCGGGCACTGCGCTTTAGTCCCAAGCCCATCCCGACCGTCGCAGCCTTGCTGGCCGTAGTGCTGACAGGCTATCTGGGGTATTGGCAACAAACTCGGGCAGCCGAAAAGCGTGCGATGAAACAAGAATTCGATGCAAGAGCCGCTCTACCGCCGATCAGACTCAGTTCTCGTTCCGACGATGCGGCACTGCGAAATCGCCACGCGATTGCTGAGGGCGAATGGCACACCGACGGCCAAATCTATGTCGATAATCAGGTGAGCCATGGAATGGCTGGTTTTCATGTCATTACCCCGTTGAAACTGGCGGGCGGCAACACATATGTGCTGGTGAATCGCGGATGGATTGCACGCGGTGCGGCATACCCAAAACCACCCGTCGTTCCTGCGGCGGGTTCCGCAACGATTACCGGACGATTGTCGGTACCCTCGACCCGGTTTCTTGAGCTTTCGAATCAATTGGTTCAAGGTGCGGTTTGGCAAAATCTCACCATCGAGCGCTATCGACGCGCATTGAAACTTGATGTTCTTCCCTGGGTTCTGATTGCAAAAAATGCCGAATTCCCGTTGGAAACCGTTGCCGAACGCCCCGATGCGGGTGAGGACAAACACTTGGAATACATGCTGACCTGGTATTCGCTCGCGTTGACCGTGATTATCTTGTGGGTCGTACTCAATACCCGTCGAGTCACCGTAGACAATCGCGATCGCCAATCGACCCAATCGGTTCCGAGCGCGGGTGACGCATGACGCCGCGCGCCAAATTTTTGGCTCTGATCGGGATCTTTATGGTGCCAACAATTTTGTCGTTCATGGCATTTTATTTTTTTCCGCCAAGTAAAACGACCAACTACGGAACCTTGATTTCGCCCGTCGTCGCATTGCCTAAAACGACGTTGGTCCGGTTTGATGCCGGTAAACCGTCGGTGGATCCGGCGCTTCGTGGAAAATGGTTGATTGTCACGCGCGACAGTGGGCAATGCGAGGCCGCCTGTCAAAAGAAACTGTACGCGATGCGGCAGGCGCGATTGATACTCGGGCGCGAACAGGATCGCGTGTTGCGCGTGGTGCTGGTCGACGATGACACCCGGCCTTCTGCGGCGCTGCTGGAGGCCTACGAAGGTACGGTTTGGATTTCCGCAAAATCGTCGCCCTGGCTTGCCGCATTACCCGCATCGAAAGAAGACGCGTCCGGACGCGAATCGTTGTACGCCGTGGACACCATGGGTAATGTTTTCATGCGCTACAGCGCCGAACCGGATATCAAGCGGCTCGCCACCGACTTGCAACGTGTCCTGAAGGCGTCGCAAATTGGCTGACCACGTCTGCACGCGGACGTCATTGCGCGGCGTTCCCCAATGAATCTGGACGGCTCTGAGCGCGGGCTGATCGGCGCACTGTTGCTCGCATTGTCGGCCGGCGCATTTTTCTGGATCGGTTCCGACCGCGCGCGATTTTTCAAGTTGATCGTCGCAACCGCGTGCCTCACCTTGCTGCTGGTGGTGCTTGGTGCATACGTGCGGCTGTCTGACGCGGGTCTTGGTTGCCCCGATTGGCCCGGCTGTTATGGCAATTTAACGCCGGCGCACTCCTCATTGGAAATTGCCGCCGAAGAGTCACTTCGGCCCGGCGGCCCCGTGACGATGGCCAAGGCATGGAAAGAAATGATCCACCGCTATCTCGCGATGATCGTCGGTGCCCTGATCGCGGCCCTTATGTTGAGCGCGTGGCGAAACCGGTCACGTTGGCATCAGTCGCCTCTGCTCGCGACCGCACTGGCGGCGGCAGTGATTTTTCAGGCGGCATTGGGCGCCTGGACCGTCACGATGCTATTGAAACCCGCGATTGTCACGAGCCATCTGCTCGGCGGAGTTACGATCTTTGCGCTATTGATCTGGCTTGCACAACGTCAGCCGTCTGCGGGGAATTGGACGCAACGTATAATGGCAACAAGAAAATTGCACGTGTTGGGTTGGGCGGCGCTGCTGGTGCTGGCATTGCAAATCACACTCGGTGGGTGGGTAAGTACTAACTATGCCGCATTGGCTTGTAGCGACTTGCCAACCTGTCATGGTGCGTGGTTCCCAACAATGGATTTTGCGAATGCCTTTCACGTGTTTCGACCCCTCGGTTATGCGCCCAGTGGGGAGTTGTTGACACACGAGGCGCTCAGGGCGATTCATTGGGCGCATCGAATCGGTGCAATTTTCACGCTGCTCACGGTCGGTAGTTTTGGTTTTGGATTAGTGAAATCCACTGCCGGCAAAAATGCGGGACGAGGCTTGTTGGCGTTGCTGGGCGTTCAGATCATGCTCGGCTTATCCAATGTCTGGTTTGGCCTGCCCCTGGCTGTGGCGGTTGCGCACAACGGTGTGGCGGCCATGTTGTTCGCGTTGCTGTTTTCCATCAATTTGCGCTTTGTCAAAAACGCACAGTAGGTTCAGATGTCCCAACAGGTTGCGGAAACGTCGGAAAGAAATATCCTCGCTCAATTCCTCGAGCTGACCAAGCCGCGCGTGAATGCATTGATCGTGTTCACGGCGATCATCGGAATGATGTTGGCGTATCCGGTCGGAATTGCTTGGGATCTTCCGCTCATGCTCACCGCAACCCTGGGCATCGCGCTCGTCGCGGGCGCGGCAGCGGCATTCAATTGCCTGGTTGAACAACAAATCGACCGGAAGATGGCACGCACTCGTGCGCGCCCAACGGTGGCGGGCTCAATTTCGACGTTGCAGATTCTCATCCTCGCCGGAATCGTCGGTGGTGCCGGCCTTCTCGTCTTGTATCGATACGTCAATCCGTTGACTATGTGGCTCACGCTTGCGACCTTTGTTGGCTACGCCGTCATCTACACAGTCATTCTCAAACCGGCGACGCCGCAAAATATTGTGATCGGTGGTGCCTCGGGCGCGATGCCGCCGATTCTGGGTTGGGCGGCGGTGACGGGGGTGGTCGATCCCAAAGCGCTTTTGCTTTTCCTGATCATTTTCGCGTGGACTCCGCCGCATTTCTGGGCGCTTGCTCTCTATCGCAAGAACGAATACGCCAAGGCGGGCGTGCCGATGTTGCCGGTGACGCATGGTGAAGCGTTCACCAAATTGCACCTCCTCTTGTACACCCTGTTGCTGGTGGCGGCGACGATGCTTCCGTTCGCTGTCGGCATGAGCGGGTGGATTTACATGGCGACGATTTTGGTCCTCAACGGATATTTTTTGTATTTCGCCATCAAGCTATACCGCAATTACTCGGATGCACTCGCACGGCGAACGTTTACTTTTTCCATACTCTATCTGTCATTATTGTTCGCCGCGCTGCTGGTCGATCACTACGCGGCGTTGGTGTGGCCGTGACGCCTTGCTATCGCAATGTTGCGACAGCCTGGGTCGCGCTGCTGTTTGTCGGGATGCTTGCCGCATGTGATCGCAAGCAGGGTTTCAATGCGCTGGATATCACCGGCATCCAGGGTTACGGCAGTGACTTTCGGCTAACCGATCACACCGGCACGCCGCGCACGCTCGCGGATTTTCATGGCAAAGTCGTTGTGATGTTTTTCGGGTTCACCCACTGCCCGGATGTGTGCCCGACCACCCTGTCGGACATGCGCCAAGTGATGCAAAAATTGGGGCCGGACGCTGCGCGTATGCAGGTCTTGTTCGTTACCGTCGATCCCGCTCGCGATACGCCGGAATTGCTTGCGAAATATGTCCCGTCATTCAACCCAACGTTTCTCGGTTTGTACGGCGACAGTGCGGCAACCGCGAAAGTCACCAAGGATTTCAAGATCGTCCACCAAATTCAAGAGGGCAAAACACCGGATAGCTACACCGTGGCCCACACGGCGGCATCACTGGTGTTCGATCCTCAGGGCCGGCTTCGATTGTTCATCACTTACGGGATGGAAGTCGACAAGATTGAAGCGGACATCAGACAATTACTGAAAGGAAACAAGCAATGACGATCAAGCGTTTTCACGTCGGCCCGCGTTTGTCGGAGATGGCGGTGCACGGCGATACGATCTATCTCGCGGGACAGGTTGCCGGCGATCCGACTCAAGACATCACCGGACAAACCCGCGAGGTGCTCGCGGCGATCGACACGCTCTTGGGTGAAGTGGGCAGCGACAAATCAAGAATTCTTTCCACCACCATTTACATCGCCGACATGGCGGATTTCCCCGCAATGAATGCCGTTTGGGATGCTTGGGTGGTGCCGGGTGCCACACCGCCGCGTGCGACGGTCAAGGCGGCACTTGCCAAGCCCGCTTATAAAGTCGAGATGCAGATTATTGCGGCAATGCCGTAATTCCGTCCGCAGCGACGCGGCGGCTTGTTGGCTAAGTGCCTCTCCGGCTCAACAACGAGAGAAATTCGCGGCGCAAATTCGGATCCGTCAGGAAAGCGCCGCGCATGACGCTGTTGGTCATCAATGCGTCGGCATCCTTGACGCCGCGCCACTGCATGCACAGGTGATCGGCTTCGATGACGATTGCCAGCCCATCTGGCCGCACTTTGTCCTGCAAGATGTCGGCCAAGCGCACTACCGCTTCTTCCTGAATCTGCGGTCGGCTCATCACCCAATCGCAGATGCGCGCGTACTTGGAAAGTCCGATCAGATTGGAGTGTTGATTGGGCATTACACCGATCCACACTTTGCCGAGGATCGGACAAAGGTGATGCGAACAGGCGCTGCGGATGGTCACCGGCCCGACGATGAGGAGTTCATTGAGTTTTTCCGAATTCGGAAATTCGGTGACTTTCGGCATCGCGACGTATCGACCCTTGAATACCTCGCCGAGGAACATTCTCGCCACCCGACGCGCGGTTTCCCTCGTGTTGTGGTCGCTCTCGGTATCGATCACGAGGCTTTTCAACACGGACGTCATTTTCTCCTCGACCTCTTGGTGAAGTTCGTCCAATTCACCGTCAAGTAGAAATTCGGCGATATTGTCATTGGCATAAAAGCGGTGATCCGCCTTTACAAGCCGTGCGCGAATACGATCCGAAGTTGGAAGTGCAGTATCTGTTTCATCTTTGCGAAATACGGAGGTAGGCTTTCGTCGCATGAGTCATCCTTGGAAACACGCCATTGAGTCCGAACATGTGCGCGCACATCAATCGCCGATGGAACAGTTTATTCTGGATTGCTTTCACAACGAAATCGCCGTTCGGACTCGGCAAATGCGGGTGCCCTGCAATTGAAAAGGGCTGTCACCCACCGCGTGACAGCCCTTACTTTGGTACAGAACGCCGACTATTCCCGGTGTTCGTCGTAGGTCTTGAGCGAAACCTTCATTTTTTGCATTGCTTTCGCCTCGATTTGGCGGATGCGCTCCGCCGACACGCCGAATTCTGCAGCGAGTTCGTGCAGCGTTTTTTCTTCGCCTTCGTTGAGCCAACGCGTTTCAATGATGCGTCGGCTGCGATCATCGAGGCTCGCCAATGCCGCGCGCATTCCGTCGGTGGCGGCGGTTTCTTTTTGCAATACCGCGAGTCGCTCGGAAGGATCGACCGTCGCGTCCTGCAAATAAGCAATCGGGCTCACCCAGGTGCTGTCTTCGTCGTCGTTCGATGGCTCGAGCGAAATCTCTTGTCCCGAGAGACGCTTTTCCATCTCGGACACGTCGGATTCCTTCACATTCAACACGCGCGCCACTTCTTTGACTTCCGATGGCGACAGCGCACCGAAATGCGGCTTCATGCTGCGCAAATTGAAAAACAATTTGCGCTGCGCTTTGGTGGTCGCCACCTTCACGATGCGCCAGTTTTTAAGGATGTACTCGTGAATTTCGGCTTTGATCCAATGCACGGCGAAGGACACCAAACGAACGCCGCGATCCGGATCGAAGCGCTTCACTGCTTTCATCAAGCCGATATTGCCTTCCTGAATCAAATCCGCATGCGGCAAGCCGTAGCCGGTGTAATTGCGTGCAATCGACACCACCAGGCGCAAATGCGACATCACCATTTCCGATGCAGCCGTCAAATCGCCGCGGGTTTTCAAGGCGACGCCCAACGCATGCTCGCGCTCAGGCGTCAGCATCGGGATGCGATTCACCGAGGAAATATAGTTTTCAATACTTCCGACCGACAGGGCCGGCAAATTCATCGTCATCGAAGCAGTTGTCATTTGGACCTCCACTGATCCCGAATATTGGGTTAAGGCTATTTTAGCACTCATGTCACTAGAGTGCTAACGCGTCAAAAAGTTTCAAAGGTCAAGCAGATAATTTTCCACCGAATTAGGGGAAGTAAAAATATTGCTTTAAAAACAAATAGTTGGCTGCAATGACGTTATATCGACTGCTGTCCGGCTAAGGTAGATTTCCACCTGCGTGACGAAAACTCCATATCTGACGGGGGTTTCGAATCACTATTGCCTCAAATGCCGCACCAATACTAGAGTTTCAATACCGCCGTCACTCCCGACGCAAGTAAAGCCACACAGACACGAATGCGCCCAGCCAGCCCAGCGCGGTCGCGCCGAGCACAACCGTGATCGTCTGCGCAATGGTTGGTGTCTGAAGAGCGAACTCCGAGCCGTAGGACACGGTCAGGGCCTGCACCTCCGACCCGGCCCAGGTGATGAACC
Source organism: Betaproteobacteria bacterium (assembly GCA_031430555.1). Taxonomy (GTDB): domain Bacteria; phylum Pseudomonadota; class Gammaproteobacteria; order Burkholderiales; family Usitatibacteraceae; genus UKL13-2. The sequence continues at coordinate 30,398 of JANPBQ010000014.1, read as the reverse complement.
CTCCCACCAACGCCAACGCGATCACACCGGCTAGCAAGCCCTGGAATGCGCCAAAGTACAGGAATGGCCGCCGCACAAACCGGCGAGTGGCACCGATCAGTCGACTGACTTCGATTTCGTCCTTCTGCGTGAGAATTTGCAGGCGGATGGTATTGCCGGAAACAAACAACACCGCGACACCAAGAATGAGGCCCAGCAACAGCGTCAGCCGTTCGGCAAATGAGGCGAATCGTTTCAGCTTTTGCGCCCACTCAAAATCCATCACCACGTGCTCGACTTTCGGCAACGCGGACAGTTCCGCGCGCAATACCGCCAAAAGAGTGAGATCGGTGGATTTCGGCACGATGCTAAGCGCATGCGGCAACGGATTCGTCTCCAGGCTGGACAACAGTCCTGTCAAATTGCCGACGCGTTTCATTTCCGTCAACGCGGCATCGCGTGTCACGATGCGCGCACTACGCACATGGGGACTGGCGCGCACGCGTTTCTCGACTTTGATCGCGTCGGCGTCGGTGGCATCCAATGTGAAGTAGAGATTCACGTTCGGATCCGCGCCGATACGGCCCGCCGCGAGTGAAACATTGGTGAAAAGTGAAAACAGCGCGAGCGGCAATGCAATCGAAATTCCGATCACCGCCACCGAAAAGATCGCGCCTACCGGGTGCAGCCAGAATCGCCTGCCCGCCCGTTCGCAAGCGAAAACATGCGCGGCAAACCAGGCTCTCATATCGCCATTGCTCCGGCGTCCAGCGCCACGCGCCGGCATTTCAATTTCGCGAGGCCGGTCTCGTTGTGGGTCGAGAGCAGCACAGTCACGCCGACTTGATTGAACGACTCGAACAGCGCAATGATGGTGGCCGCATATTCGTCGTCGAGATTGCCGGTCGGCTCATCGGCGATCAGGATAGACGGACGATTGACAATCGCCCGCGCAATACAAAGTCGTTGCTGCTCGCCGCCGGAAAGCGTCACCGGGTAGGATTTTTCGCGATTCAGCAGGCCCACCTTGTCGAGCGATGCACGCACGCGTTTGCCGATTTCATTGCGGGTGAATCCGGCGATCGACAACGGCAGCGCAACGTTTTCAAACGCGCTGCGGTCGAAAAGCAATTTGTGATCCTGAAAAACAATGCCGAGATTCCGACGCATCACGCAAAGGCCTTCATCGCGCAATTCGCGCACATTCTGGCCATTCACCATCACGTTGCCCTCAGTGGCGAACTCGATCCCGGCGGCGAGTTTCAACAGGGTCGATTTTCCGGCACCGGATCGCCCGCTCACCACCACAATTTCCGCCTTCTCAATGGTGAGCGAAACGCCTTTCAGCGCTTCGAAGCCGTTGGGATATCGTTTGAATGTATTGGAAAAAACAATCATTGGATTACCTGAACAGCGCGCCGACAAACTCATCCGCATTGAATGGCCGCAAATCATCGATGCCTTCGCCGACGCCGATGAATCTCACGGGGATCGGCGACGCCGCGCGCTCGGCCGCGAGGGCCGCGATCATGCCGCCTTTGGCGGTGCCGTCGAGTTTGGTGACCACCAGCCCCGTCACTTGCAATGCGTCGTCAAATGCTTTGATTTGCCGCAATGCGTTTTGCCCGGTATTGGCGTCCAGCACCAGGAGGCATTCGTGGGGCGCGCCGGGTATCGCCTTTGCGATGACACGCTTTACCTTGCGGATTTCCTCCATCAAATGCAGTTGAGTGGGTAGCCGCCCCGCCGTATCGGCGATCACGATATCGATGCCGCGCGCTTTGGCTGATTGAATCGCATCGAAAATCACGGCCGCCGCGTCGCCGCCCTCCTGCGCGATCACCGTGATGTTGTTGCGCTCGCCCCAGGTCACCAGTTGTTCACGCGCGGCCGCGCGAAAGGTGTCGCCGGCGGCCAACATGACGCTTTTGCCGTCTGCCTGAAAATACTTTGCGAGTTTGCCGATCGTCGTGGTCTTACCCGCACCATTCACGCCCGCCACCATGATCACATAGGGCCGCGCGACGCTGGTATCGAGCGTTGCCGCAAGCGGTCGCACCAGCACCGACAGTGCCGCCTCAAATTCCGCTTTCAGCACGGCACCTTCGGAGATTTTTTTCTCTTTGGCGGTACTTCGCAATGACTCGATCAGCGTGCCGGTCGCGTGGACGCCCACATCGGCGGCGAGCAGCACGCTTTCCAGTTCTTCAAAAAGGGATTCATCAACGGTCGCGTGCCGGGAAAACAGATCCGCGACATCGGTATTGAGCAAGGCGCGGGTCTTGGAGAGTCCCGATTTCAGCTTCGTCAGCCAGCCGCTTGACGGCTTGGCTTCCTGCGGCGGAGTGGCGCCAGGATTTTTATTCGCGCCAAAAATACTGAACAAGTGGAATCTCTGGGAAAATTTGTGAATGTCACGACATTTTAAGCCAAGCCCTGCGCGCAAACCGGATGCGCGCAAAACCAAACCGGCGAATCGCATTCGCATCATTGGCGGCGAGTGGCGCAGCCGCGTGCTTGAGTTTCCCGATGCGATTGGCTTGCGTCCGACTGCAAACCGCGTCCGCGAAACACTTTTCAACTGGCTGGGACAAACTCTGCATGGCAAGCGCTGTCTGGACTTATATGCGGGCTCCGGTGCGCTCGGATTCGAGGCAGCCTCGCGCGGCGCCTCCGAAGTGATCATGGTCGAGAACGACAAACTCGTCATGCAGGCACTCGATACCAATCGCGACAAACTCGATGCAAATCAGTGTCGGCTCATTCGCCAAACGGCGGGCGGATTTCTCGCCGGCACCAAAGATTCGTTTGACATCGTATTTGTCGATCCACCATTTGATTCTGATCTGCTTGCTTCGACCCTGGATCAGTTGAGCGCGCATCTACATGCCGACAGCCTCGTGTACGCCGAATGGCACCTGCCGCTGGCTGACGTGTTGTCGACTCTGCCGCAAAGCCCGTGGCAGCTCATGAAACAGGGCAAAGCCGGTGCGGTACACTTCGCCTTGTTGACTCTCGGCAAGGGCAGAACATGATTAGAGCGGTATACCCGGGGACTTTCGATCCTCTCACCAATGGCCACGAAGATCTGGTCGCGCGCGCCAGTCAATTGTTCGGCGAGGTGGTGGTCGCAGTCGCTCATAGCCCGGCAAAACGGCCATTCTTTTCGCTCGACGAACGCGTCGGACTCGCCCAGGAAATACTGGCCTCCTACCAAAACGTGCGGGTGATGGGTTTCACGGGATTACTCTCGCAATTTCTCACCAACCAGGGTGCCAATGTCATTCTGCGCGGACTGCGCGCGGTGTCGGACTTCGAATACGAATTTCAGATGGCCGGCATGAACCGGCGCCTGTTGCCGGGTGTCGAAACCATGTTTCTCACGCCATCGGACAAATACATGTTTATTTCTGCGACCATCGTCCGCGAAATCGCGACTCTCGGGGGCGACGTCAGCGAGTTCGTTCACCCGCTGACGGCGACCGCACTGCGCGCCAAAGTGGGTGGTTAGTGGGCTGCAACAGCCAATTCGAAAGTGCCTTGCGCGCCTGGCCGGCCGGCTGCAGTGTCGCTCGCCTTGCGAATACGCGATGGCTATTCGACGCGGCTCGCTTCGTGCAGCCGGCTCGCCCAGGCGCGCCTTTCACTTCCCAATTGACTGTCGCAGGCCACTAGTGGCGCTCAAGATCACCGATCAGTGCATCAATTGCGATGTGTGCGAGCCGGAATGTCCGAATGAGGCCATTTCGCAAGGCATCGAAATCTATGAAATCAATGCGCAGAAATGCACCGAATGCGTTGGGCATTTCGATACGCCGCAGTGCCGCGAAGTATGTCCCGTCGATTGCATTCCGCTCGATCCGGATTGGATCGAGACGCGCGATCAGCTCTTCGACAAATTCGTGAAACTCACGGCGCAAAAGGCAGCGTAACCGTTACGCTTCATCGAGGTCGTTGACCTCGCCGGTAAATCGCCGTAATCCCTCCCGGGCATCTGCCAGCGCCTTGTGCTTGCGCTTGAGGGCATCGAGGCGCGCCTGCATTTCGGCGATGCGCTCCGCCAAATCCAGTTCCGCCGATTTGAATTTCTCCACATTTGCCGAGTGCTCGAAAGTGCCTTTCTTGAGCGCCTCCAACGGGCCTTCGACGGAACTATATAACCCGCGCATCCAGGTCGTCGACTCGCGACTGGCGATCTCGAAAATATGCAGCACGCGGCTCGCAATGATCTCGTCGAATTGTTCCGCCAGTGCGCCACCGCGCCGCACCAAAAGGTTGCTGGTCTTGGTGAATTCGGCTTCGGCTTTTTCTCGCGCCTTTTCCAGCTCGGTATGAAATCGTTGCGTGGCGAAGGGATGTGCATCGAAAATGTCGAGATCGAAATCGCGCCGCAAGCGTTCGGTGATGCTGTGATAGAGGTTGCGGATCTCGTCGATTTTTGATTCGAGTGCATGCAACTTTTCCCGCGTCTCGGAAAAATAGTGCTTGACGGTGTCGAACGTTTTGCCGGGAAGCAGGCTCGACGAGATCGCCCGCTTCGCGCGCACCGCGTCCTGCTTCGCCGAGGTCACATCGACAATGGTCGCCAAGTCGGCAGCGAGTGTGGTATGGACATTCTTGATGCTTTTGAATTCACGCATCGCGGCGTCCAGACGGTCGTGCCGCACGCTTGCCTGCGAGATGATCGACGCGGTGAGCTTTTCATTTTTTTCGCGCAACAGAGTGAGGTTGCGCAATCCATCCAGCGTATCAAAGCGGTCGCCATCGAGGCTAGCCTGTGCGGTTTCCAGTGCGTTCGACAAAGTCGCGACGATATCGGCGTGCAACGCATCTTGCCGGTTGGTCGGCAGCGCCGCGGCGAGGCCGCGTTCGAGCTGATATAAACGACCCCGCAAGGCCTTGTCGGTGTCGCCATTGAGTTTTCCGGCGAGTCCCAGGCGCGCCGACACCGGAATCACCCGGATTGGCTCGATGCGCAGCATGTCTGCCGCCTGCTGCACGCCTTTGTCGAGCTCACGCAGCAACTGCTGGTTCGCTTCGGCGGCATCGAGATTTTCATCGATCTTGATTGCATCGATCTTGTTCAACACCACCAGTCGCGACTGATTTGATTTTTCATTGGCGCGATCGCGGAAATGCCTGCCGCCGCCTAGGTGATCCCGCCAAATGGCGAGGTCAGCCTTGGTAACGCCCTCGATCGCGTCGAGCACCAGCACGATGGCATCCGCATTCGGCACCCGCTGACGCGCGAACTCCGGCTCCGACACGAACGCCGCCAAGCCCGGCGTATCGATGATCACGAGGCCCGCATCCAGCAAGGGATGCGGAAAATTGACGATCGCATGCCGCCAGCGCGGCACATCCACCAGAATGTAATTGCTTTCCCCGGCGGGCACGGCAACGCCTTCGCCGTGCAGGCCCCAAGCGACCGCATCCGACAGCGTGATCCGCTTGGTTTCAGACAGCGCCGCCAGCGCGCGCGCGGTGGAATCGGGGTTGTCGGCATCGAAAAGTGTAGTGCGCCACACACTTTCGTCCTTCATCAATTCATCGAATCGTTTCGGACTTTCGCGTGTCTCGACCGGCAGCAAACGCACGCTGGTTTGAACATTGCGGTCGAACCGCAACTCCGTCACGCAGCGGGTTCCCTTTCCGGGTCCGGATGGCAGCAGCCGGCGTCCTAGATTGGAAAAAAACAGCGCGTTGATCAATTCGGATTTGCCGCGCGAAACTTCCGCGATGAAAGCCACGGTGACGCGCTGGCTGGCCGCTTGTTCGCGCGAATCCTCGAGTGCCGCCTCCAGATTGGGCGTCAGGAAGTGATGCGTGCGCAGAAAATCGGTGACGCGCTCGATTTGCGTGGCGAGCCCTATCCGCCAACTATGCAGATCGGCGAGTCGTTCGGTGATCGCTGGCGCGCGGCTCATGGGTTCATTTTACGTCTGGCAGACCGGGCAAAAATAGGTGGATCGCTGACCCTGCCGGATCGCGCGAATCGGTGTGGCGCAAATGCGGCAGGGCAGCCCTTCCCGATCGTAGACAAATGCATTGACCTGAAAATACCCCAATTCACCATTCGCCTGCACATAGTCCCGCAGCGAAGAGCCGCCGGCAAGGATAGCGGCGCTGAGTGTGCGTTTTATCGCATCGACGAGTTTTTCGTGGCGTGCGCGCGATACGCGGCCGGCCAACCGTTTCGGATGAATACCCGCGAGGAACAACGACTCCGACGCATAAATATTGCCGACACCCACGACCACGTGGCTGTTCATGACGAATTCTTTGATGCTGACCGAGCGGCCTCGCGCGGTGTTTGCAAGATGCTCGGCGTTGAAATCAAGCGACAGGGGCTCCGGCCCCAGCCGATCGAGCAACGCATGAACCGGATCTCGTCCGGCAATCCACAGCATCGCGCCGAAGCGCCGGGGATCGGTATAGCGAATCGCGTTGCCATTGTCGAGCACGAAATCAATGTGATCATGCTTGGCCGGCAAATCCTTTGCGCTGATCACGCGCAATGAGCCCGACATGCCCAAGTGACTCAATACATAGCCTGATTCACAGTCCCACAACAGGTATTTTCCCCGGCGCGTGACATCGGTCACCGTGCGCCCCTTCAGTCGGCGGGCGAAATCCGCCGGCACCGGCCAACGCAGGCGATCGTCGCGCACGGTCACCTTTGCGATCCGCCGACCTTGCACATAGGGAAGCAGACCCAGGCGGGTGGTTTCAACTTCCGGAAGTTCGGGCATGGATGCGCGGTGAAGGCGTTAGAGAATACGTAATGTCGAGATTGTAAGGCGTGAGCGCTACGCCTGCGAGCAGGTACGCCGCGAACTTGCGGGCAACGCATGCGTCCAATAGAACCTGCGAGCCACGACCGTGCTCGCCGGTGCAATTCCGGATTATCATGCCCGGTCGGCGATCAAGAGTTCGCATGCGAATTCAGACCTGCAAATCCGCTGGGTAAATGGAAAGTTGAAATGCCACTCAGAACCATCAAAATTGCATCGCACGCCACGTACATCGCTGGCCTGACGCTTCTCGCCGCAATCGGGCTGCACAACGTGTCGGCGCAGCCGGTTCCACCGCAGGTCGATACCGCTGCCGCGCTACAAAAAGGTGCTGCCGCGTCGGGATTGACCGATCAAATCCTCTATCAGTATTTGATTTCGGAAATCGCCGGTCAACGCGGACGATCCGGCCTCGCATTGAAGGGCCTGACGGATCTCGCGCAAAAGACGCGCGACCCTCGTCTCGCACGGCGCGCAGTTGAAGTCGCCTTTCAGGCACGCGAACTCTCTGCGGCATTGGAAGCAACGACGCTTTGGCTCGAACTGGAACCCAATTCCCCGGTCGCGCGGCAGGCATTGCAAGCTTTGGTCGGCACGCAGGGGAATCTCGATTCCGCCAAAGTGAGTATTGCGAACATGCTCGCGCAGCCGGGCCGGACGCCGTCGGTGCTCATGCAACTCAACCCATTGCTCGCACGCTTCACGGAAAAATCCGAGGTGGCAGGCGCGGTCAAGGCGCTTGTGGCACCGTACCTGAAATTGCCCGAGGCGCACTTTGCGATCGCCACCGCGCTGCACGCTGCCAAAGACTCCACCGGTGCCATGTCCGCCGTGAATGAAGCACTACAGCGTCGCGCGAATTGGCCGCAAGCGGCGATTTTGAAAGCACAAATCTTGCGGGAGTCGTCGGAAGGCAAAGCGGAGGCGAACGCTGAGGCAAATTCCGACGCAAAGGCCGCCGCCTACCTGGCGCAATTCGTTGCCAAGCACCCCGACGCTGTCGAAGCCCGGCAAACCTACGCACGATTGCTGGTGTCGATGAAAAGCTATTTATCAGCGCGCGAGCAATTCAGAATTTCCGCCGAACAACTCCCGACCGACCCCGAAATACCCTACGCAATCGGTCTGTTGTCGCAACAAATCGAGGATTTCTCAAGCGCCGAGGTGAATTTCAAAAAGGCACTGGAATTGTCGCCCCGCGACGCCAACCCCATCTATTTCAATTTGGGTGCGGTCGCCGACGCGCAAAAAGCACCTGCCGCCGCGATTGCATGGTATCAACGCATCACGGCGGGGGAATATTTCGTCACCGCACAATTGAAAATCAGCCACATCCTCGCCAAACGCGATGGCGTGGCAGCTGGCCGCAAGCATTTGAGCGACGCGCAATTGGCCGAGCAGGATGCACCTGAAACGCGCATTCAGCTGGTGCTTGCCGAGGCGCAATTGCTGCGGGATTTGAAAGCCCACGCCGACGCTTTCGTGCTGCTCACGGAGGCAATCGCCAAAGATCCCGACACTGCCGATCTTTTGTACGACCGCGCGATGGTCGCGGAAAAAATCAACAAGCTCGACGTGATGGAAGCCGATCTTCGTCGCGTGATCGAGCTGCGCCCTGAACACGCGCACGCCTACAATGCGCTCGGCTATACCCTTGCCGAACGCAATCAACGATTGGATGAAGCCCTTGAACTGGTGCAAAAGGCCCTCAAGTTCGCGCCCAATGATGTTTTTATTCAGGATAGCCTGGGATGGGTGCAGTACCGTCTCGGTCAAACGGACGAGGCCTTGAAGACACTGAAAAATGCGTACCGCTCGCGCCGCGATCCCGAAATCGCCGCGCATCTGGGCGAAGTACTGTGGATCAAAGGCGAACGTGAAGAAGCGCTCAATGTCTGGAAAACGTCTCTCGTCGAGAATCCCGACAACGAGGCGCTGATGGCCGTATTGAAACGATTCTCGCCCAAATGAGCGGACCCTTCGAGACTCCTGCGCGGCGCCGCGAGTTTTTCCGGCGCCGTTTTTTCGTCGGGTGCGGCAGTGTCGCGGTCGTCACAATGTTGATGGCGGGATGCGCCTCGGTCGCCACGACTCCGACCGCGTCTCAACCCGCAATTGCAGCGACTGCCGCGAATTATTTCAGTTTGCAAGGCAGGCTCAGCGTGCGCGTCGGCGACAAGCTCGAATCGGGGCGCGTGATGTGGGCAAAGCTCGCGGCGGAAGAACGCATAGAGTTGTTCACGCCCTTCGGTGGCCAGGTCGCGGAATTGATCAAGGCATCAACGGGCGGCGTCACGCTGCGCCGTGGTCGCGAAATTGAATCTGCTGCAACGATGGAAGCACTCACCTTGGCGTTGCTCGGCGTGTCCTTGGATATCGACGAAGTCGCGTGCTGGACACAGGCGATCGGCCTTGCGGACGACGTCGAAGCTGAAAGAACATTTTCGAATGGCGACAAATGGCAGGTGACGGCGTCTCGCGTGCAAGCCCGCGGCCATCACCAATTCGCCGCACGCATATCCGCGATACGTGGCGACACCGTGGTGCGCCTCGTGATTGATGAATGGCACGCCGAATGAAGCTCAGCGCCGCAGCACCCGCCAAATTGAATCTCTTTTTGCACGTCGTCGGGCGTCGCGACGACGGCTACCATTTGGTGCAATCGGCGTTCGCGCTGCTGGATTTCGGTGACACGCTGCACTTCACACGTCGCGAAGATGGCATGATCAATCGCACCTCGACACTCGCCGGCGTTGCGCCCGAAGACGATTTGGTGGTGCGCGCAGCGCAGCTGTTGCAACGCGAGTCAAAGACGTCGCTGGGTGCCGATATCGCGGTTGAAAAACGCATCCCGATGGGTGGCGGATTGGGCGGCGGCAGCTCCGATGCGGCATCGACATTGATGGCACTGAATCGTTTGTGGGATCTGAAATTGTCCCGCCTCCGTTTGCAGGCATTGGCGTTGCCTTTGGGTGCGGATGTTCCGTTCTTTGTATTCGGCCAAAACGCCTGGGCCGAAGGAGTCGGCGAAGCCCTGCAACCGCTCGCCTTGCCGAATTGGTGGTACGTGGTTCTTTTGCCTTCGGTGCAGGTTCCTACGCCACTCGTCTTTGGCCATCCAGAATTGACAAGGGACTCGATTCCCCTCAAAATAACGGACTTTTCGGCAGATGGGTTGGCAGGGTTCAAAAATGACCTCCAAGCCGTTGTTTTTAAAGTGTTTCCCGAGGTTTTAGCGAGTTTCCAGGCATTGCATGCGGTCAGCCGAAAATCGATTTTTGGTGCACGCATGACAGGTTCCGGGGCGTGCGTATGTGCCGCCTTCGAGACGGAAAGCGACGCACGGGACGCGTTTTCAAAAGTGTCGCCGGAACACAAAGGATTTGTTGCACAGGGATTGCAGAAACATCCCCTGAGCGATTGAAGTTTTGGGGAGTCGCCAAGTGGTAAGGCACCGGATTTTGATTCCGGCATTCGTAGGTTCGATCCCTACCTCCCCAGCCAGACAAGTATTCGCTGCCTCCGACAAAATGGTTCGGTCGGGCGGATGCCTGAAGTGACCTTCTTTCCAACCGTGAGAATGAGGCGCCACCGTGGCATTGGATAATTTGACGATTTTCACCGGCAGCGCGAATCCGAAGCTCGCGAAGGAAGTTGCGCGGCAGATGGGCACGCAGCTGGGACGCGCCAAAGTCGGCAAGTTCAGCGACGGCGAAGTGATGGTCGAGATCATGGAAAACGTCCGTGGCAAAGACGTTTTCATATTGCAATCGACGTGCGCGCCGACCAACGATCATTTGATGGAAATCATGGTCATGGCGGACGCGCTGAAGCGTTCGTCGGCGGCGAGGATTACCGCGGCGATGCCGTATTTTGGTTACGCCCGGCAGGATCGACGTCCGCGCAGCGCGCGGGTGGCGATCACGGCCAAGGTGGTTGCAAATATGTTGGTGGGCGTGGGGGTGGATCGGGTGTTGACGATGGATCTGCATGCCGATCAGATTCAGGGATTTTTCGATATCCCGGTCGACAATATTTATGCGACGCCGATTTTGCTGGGGGATATCTGGAAGCTCGATTATCCCGATTTGATTGTGGTGTCACCCGACGTGGGTGGTGTGGTGCGGGCAAGGGCGATTGCGAAACAGCTCGATGCGGAACTGGCAATCATCGACAAGCGCCGTCCGCGGGCGAATGTATCGATGGTGATGAACATCATCGGCGACGTGGAAGGCCGTTCATGCGTGATCATGGACGATATTGTGGATACCGCCGGCACCTTGACGGAAGCGGCAAAAGCATTGAAAGCGCGCGGCGCGGCGCGGGTAATCGCCTACTGTACGCACCCGGTGTTGTCGGGGCCGGCGATCGACCGGATTGAAAACTCAGTTATCGATGAATTGGTGGTGACGGATACGATTCCGTTGAAACCCGATGCGCAGGCGTGCAAGAAGATCAGGCAGATCGGTACATCGGAATTGATCGCCGAGACGATTAGAAGGATTACAGAGGGCAGCTCGGTAAGCTCGCTGTTCACGGAGTAGCAAGGAGCAGCAAGAGGTAGTTATGCGCGTCGTGGGATTCCCATTTTAACGGGGACACCTTCGGCGCATTTGAAACGAACCATCTGGTCGCGGATGGTTTATGACTTGGAGTTCAACATGAAAATTGCATTTAAAGCGGAAACGCGCAAAGTACAGGGCACGGGTGCGAGCCGCCGCCTGCGTCGCGCGGAAAAAGTACCGGGTATCGTCTATGGTGGCGGCAAAGACGCCTCCGTGATCGAGCTCGACCACAACGAGATTTACCATAAGTTGAAACTGGAAGCGTTTCACGCCTCCATTCTCGACATGGATCTCGACGGCAAGAGCGAACAAGTGCTGTTGCGCGATGTGCAAATGCATGCCTGGAAGCAAATCGTGCAGCACGTCGATTTCCAGCGCATTGCGGCGGACAAGAAGATCCACATGAAGGTGCCCCTGCACTTCATCAATGCGGATATCGCCCCGGGCGTCAAGCTCTCGGGCGGCATTGTGTCGCACATTCTTAACGAACTCGATATCGCCTGTCTGCCGAAAGACCTGCCGGAATTCATCGAAGTCGATTTGAAGGATTTGGCGTCGGGCCACTCGCTGCATTTGTCGCATCTAAAAATGCCCGCCGGTGTCGAAGCGGTCGCGTTGATTCGTGGCAACGATCCGTCGATCGCCACGATCATCATCCCGCGCGCGGTGGCGGCTGAAGAAGTCGTTGCAACGGCAGCGGTCGCGGCGGCTGAAGTGCCGGCGGCGAATCAAAAAGCTAAAGAGGAGGAGGCTCCCAAGAAAGACGTCAAGAGCGGCGGAAAAGACAAAAAGTAATCCGCACATTGGCGCGTTGTATATTCAAATGCCCGCGATCGATGATTGCGGGCATTTTTGTTTTCAAATACAGGCTGTCATCCTGAGCGCAGCGAAGGATCTTGTTGCGCCGAGATCCTTCGCTGCGCTCAGGATGACACGGTCTTGTTGGTTTGCCGCCCTGATTCGATCGGAGGCAACGTCACACGATTCTCGAACGAAAAACCATGAGCACTCCCATCAAACTTGTCGTTGGCCTCGGCAATCCCGGCCGCGAATACGAATTGACCCGCCACAACGCCGGCTTCTGGTGGGTGGAGGCGCTCGCGCGGGAATTCGGTGCCACGTTCAAGAAGGAAAACAAGTTTCACGGCGAGGTCGCGAAAATGGGCGCGGTATGGCTGCTGAAACCGCTTACGTTCATGAACAAATCCGGTCAATCGGTGGGCGCACTCGCGAAGTTTTATCAGATTCTTCCGGAAGAAATTCTCGTGGCGCACGATGAAATGGATCTTCCACCTGGCGGACTGAAGATGAAGATCGGTGGCGCGGCGGGCAGCAATGGCGTCAAGGATATCGTCGGCCATCTGGGCACGCGCGATTTCTGGCGCTTGCGTATCGGCATCGGCCATCCCCGCGAAATGGCGAAAATATTGGGCGGCGACATGACGCGCAATGAAGTGGTCGACTACGTGCTGCATCGCCCCGACAAAACCGACCTGCTCGCGATAGAAGACGCCATGCAACGCGCCACCAATGTCTGGCCACTGATTGTCGCCGGCGACATGGAAACAGCGATGCTGAAGCTGCATACCAAAGACAAGCCCGCCAAGGCGGAAAAAATTATTGAGAAGAAAGAACCGAAATGAAGTGTGGAATCGTAGGACTACCCAACGTCGGCAAATCAACCACGTTCAACGCGCTGACCAAAGCCGGGATCGCGGCGGAGAATTATCCGTTCTGCACGATCGAGCCGAACATCGGCATTGTTGAAGTGCCCGATCCGCGCCTCGCGCAATTGTCGAGCCTCGTAAAACCATTGAAGGAAATTCCCGCCATCGTCGAATTCGTCGATATCGCCGGATTAGTGGCGGGTGCCTCCAAAGGCGAAGGACTCGGTAACCAGTTTCTCGCCAACATCCGCGAGACCGATGCGATTGCGCATGTGGTGCGCTGCTTTGAAGATGACAACGTCATTCACGTTGTCGGCAAAGTCGATCCGCTTTCCGATATCGGCGTGATCGATACCGAATTGGCACTCGCCGACATGGCCTCGGTCGAGAAAGCCTTGCACAAAGCCAACAAGAACGGCCGCGCTGGCGACAAGGACGCGCTCAAGTTGGCCGCGATACTTGAGCCAATGATGAAGCACCTCAACAACGGTGAAGCGGTGCGCAGCATGGGCCTCGACGCCGATCAGATGGCGCTGATCAAGCCACTCTCGCTCATCACCGCAAAGCCGGTCCTGTATGTCGCCAACGTGATCGAAGGCGGCTTCGAAAATAATCCATTGCTTGATGCCGTGAAAGCGCACGCCGCCAAAGAAGGCGCACCAGTCGTTGCGATTTGCGCAAAGATCGAAGCCGAAATCGCCGATATGCCCGTTGAGGACAAAAACGTTTTTCTCGATGACATCGGTATGACCGAGCCTGGATTGGACCGCATGATCCGCGCCGCGTACACGTTGCTTGGACTCGAAACGTATTTCACCGCTGGCGAAAAAGAAGTGCGTGCCTGGACGGTTCACAAAGGCTCCACCGCTCCGCAAGCGGCCGGCGTGATCCACACCGATTTTGAAAAAGGCTTCATCCGCGCCGAAGTGATTGCGTTCGATGATTACGTGAAACTCGGCGGCGAAGCGAAATCAAAAGAAGCCGGAAAGATGCGCGTCGAAGGCAAAGAGTACATCGTCAAGGATGGCGATGTGATGCACTTCCGGTTTAACGTGTAGCCTGCGTAACGAGGTGTAGATCGCCTATTGGCGCGGTGTTCCGAGCACTTATGCCTGCGAAGGCCCACCAGTGCTAGTGTTTTATGCACGGACAACTGCTCAAGGTCTCCAAAATCTTTCCGGCATCCGTTCACGCGGATCTGTCTTCGACCGCCTATATCACTTCAACAAGATCCGAATACTCCCGCAATTTGGCATCGACCGTCAGGAGTCGTAGCGGTTCGCACAACGCTTGTGCGATCAGCATGCGATCAAACGGATCGCGGTGGATATTCGAGAGTGCAGCGGTACGCGCGGCGTGTTTCGCCGTGACGGGCAATTCCTGAAACCCGCTGCGCGCAATTTCCGCGACCAACGCGTCCACATCCGCTTCCAGCTTGCCGATCGCGGATTTGATCGACGCTTCCCAGATCGACGCGCTGCTGACAAATACCTCATCGGCGTCCGCGATGGCTTTGCGCGCGCGCACCGATAATTTCCGGTCGTCTCTCAGCCACCAAAGGTAGACGTGGGTATCAAGCAGCAGACGCATCGTTCGCCTCGAACATTGTCAGGACATCATCGCCGAGCGGCGCGTCAAAATCCTTGGCGATGCGTATTTTTCCCTTCAGTGCGCCTGGCTTTCGCTTGGGCACCCTCACCCGAATCGGCACCAGTTTGGCGGCGGGCTTTCCGGCCTTGGCGATCACAAATTCATCGCCACGCGACACCGCATCGATCAGCTTCGAGAAGTTTGTCTTGGCCTCGTGAATGTTGACGGTAGTCATGGAGGGTTCCTTTTGTTGTTAGTCCAGGTTAGTCTAGTCGGATTTGGACGGGTGTGCAATGGAGTCCGCCCACAGCCCCATTACCCGACGTGCCGCTGTCAAATTATTGACTCCAGAAATTAATCTGAAGCTGCCCTCAGGCGCTCCACTTCCCGGTTTGAATCGCGATTGCTTCGTAATTCTATTTGCGCATATTGATGAAGCGGCCACGTTGTTCTTGAGCGATGAACCGGAATCAGCGCGCCTCATTTTTATCGTTGGTTGGCATCAGCGGCGAAATAGCGAAGGCATACGGACTTCACTGTAGCGACTCGCATGGCACCGCAGGAACAGTGGCACGAGTCGAGGCACCGCGCTTCTATCGGCATGCTTGCCACGTCGGCAATGTCCGCTTAAAATACCCACTTGGTAAAACTTTCTTGAAGGCGTGATATGGGTGCAGTGTTGATTTCCACAAAAGGGCAAATTGTGCTGCCCGTTTCCGTGCGGGCAGCCTTGGGGCTAAAGCCCGGCATGCGGGTCAACGTGAAGGTGGATGGCAAGAAGGCGTTGATCACGCGGGCGCCGGAAAAGAAGACCGTGAGCTTGCAGCAGATTCAATCGCTCTTGAAATATGATGGCCCCGCCATACCCGTTAGCGCGATGCGCGTGACGGATTACAAAGCATAGGCCATGCGTGCAATCGACACAAACGTATTGGTACGCGCACTGGTTCGCGACGACACCACGCAGTCCGCGCGCGCCGAAGCGTTGTTGGGCGAGCACAAAATTTTCATTCCGGTGACCGTGATGCTCGAGCTGGAATGGGTACTGCGGTCACGATATGCGTTTCGGCCAAAAGTGGTGGCGCAGGCCATTGCAGGAATCGCCGCGTTAGGCAATGTCGTGCTCGGCGAACGTGCAGCCGTTCTCGCGGCGGCGGAGAAATCCGCACAAGGATGGGATTTTGCCGATGCGCTGCATCATGCGTTGAGTGAAGGCTGTGATGATTTTGTCACTCTCGACGCAGATTTGGTGAAGCGGGCCGTGCGATCAGAGGCAGGTGGCGCAAAGGTTGCGCCGGCAATTTTCAAGCTCTGAGCATTGGCACTACTTTGGTGCCTGCACGTTTTTGACGATGGTGATTTGGGTACGGGCGATGGGAAGCTATTTTGTTGATCGTGAAAACAAGCGTGGCGCGCATCTTGATTTTCTTTTTTTGCACGGAACCATTGACACTGCCACTTTGTTTTAACCAATTCGTGGCAGGCAACAGTCAAGGCCTGACCCTGGGCTTGCACGTCTCAATTGTCCCGGTGCTGCAGTTGGACCTATCGAGGGTTCCCACCCAAAAGCGTAGTCAGCATCTCGGCAATCCGGTATCCAGCCAGCACAGCCTGCTGATCGGCAATGGCCTTAGAGTTCGCGAACTACCCGGGCGTCAATGTGTTCTGAAAACACTGCGTTCACTGTTGCGCCTATGCCGGAGCGGCTGGAAAGATTCATCCATGTGATGTTACGGGGCAACGCGACCTGACCGCGACTTTACGATTGATAGATCCGCCGCGTTGATAGAACCTGAGGCGTCTAGGTCGAACTTAAAACTGGTAACCGTCGTAGCTTGCCCAGTGTGTGCCTTGACCGCACTGATATCTGCGGAATTTACTGCACGGCTACTATTTGCGTCGCCGAGTAGAAACGCAATCCATGCCGACGCGTTTATCCCCGAAGAATTTACATCGGTCAGCAAAACATGGACTCGACTACCGTCCGGTATGTCGGTGAGTGTCACGATGACTTCGTTGCCAGACACCACCGCTGAACGTGAACCGACATTTGCCCCCAGGTAATCCGTCGCGATAACCGTTCCGGTTGATGCGATTGGACTGTTGAACTGAAATGCGACTACATGGCCTGCGCCGATGTTACGCGGCTCAACGCTTACAGGGCCCATCGGGCTCTGCTGAGCAAGGTCAATCGGGAAATTGAAAATTCCGGCGTTTCCATGGGTCTTTCTTGTCATTGCGGCTGTAAAAACGAGTGACTCACTAGCACTGGGCGTAACGCTCACATTCCCTGACGAAGAGCCGGTTCCAGCAGAATTTATGGCGGCCACAGAGCAGATGTATGTCGTGTCATTAGCAAGCCCAGTAAATGTGACCGGTGAAAAAGCGCCAATCATGATTACCCCACCGGGATTACAGATTGCCTTGTAACCAGTTATCGGCAGACCACCATTCAATGTCGGTGGCGCGAAGAAAATCGCAGCAAGCGTGTTGCCGGCGACTGGGCTTCCGATCGTAGGTGCCCCCGGCAGGCCAAATGGTCTGACATTCAAGCTGGCGGACGGCGCACTCATTCCAATAGCATTGGTGGCTGTCGCCGAGCAAGAGTAGGTGGTGCCATTGCTGAGGCCGGTAACGGTGATGGGTGAAGCGACGCCTGAGCCCAATAGTTGTCCTGGGTTGCACGTAACTGAATAAGTCGTGATCGGGGAACCACCATCGCTGGGTATTGCAAATGAGATCGTAGCTTGCCCGTCACCAGGCGTCGCACTGCCGATCAATGGCGCGCTGGGAGCCCTCATTGCGTCAAAGGTTGCCGCAACGGTGCAGCTTGTAGTTATTGCATTGGTGGTATAGGTGTAATTTGGCGCGCTGCCGGTCAAACTGCCATTACAACTACCAGTGACACTTGCGACATACCCACCATTCGCCGTCACAGTAAACATAGTTGTCTGACCGGATGTAACCAAGACAACAGTGCTTGGAAAGATTGTTCCGTTTGCGCCAGCGCTAGGCGCAACAGTGTATGAAGGAAGTGAAACATTGAAGCTTTGTTGAACTGGCGGTGCAGCCAAATAATTCGCGTTACCCGCCTGGTTCGCGGAAATGGTGCAAATGCCGGGCGCGCCGGTGAGCGTAATCGTAGCGCCGTTTGCCCCAGAGCTTCCACAAACGCCCTGTGCAGTAAAGGTCACCGGATTGCCAGAAGCACCCCCAGTCGCAGCAACCGTGAAAGGGCCGTCGGTCACCAACTTATTCGCGAGTGGTGCGAAGGCGATACTTTGGCTGGCAATGCCGACTAACGAAATTACGTCGACCGGTATGGGGCTAAAGGTGTTGACGGTGCCATTACCGAGCTGGCCAAGCTGATTATCGCCCCAACACTTTACCCCTCCACTATTGGTGAGGGCGCAAGTGTTCCCGTTCCCGCCGCCAGCCGAGATTGCGCTTACTCCGCCACTCAGGCCCACGACATCCACTGCGGTGAAACTATTATCCGTTGTGCCATTACCCAGCACGCCATTTGTGTTTGCTCCCCAACACTTAACGCCACCCGCTGTCGTCAGCGCACAAGCGTGAGTCGCACCAGCCGCGATAGCGCTGACACCAGAGGTAAGTCCCAGCACATTTACCGGCGTAAGTTGCTGTGGAACGTTGCCAACACCTAACTGGCCGAGTGTATTGTTTCCCCAACACTTCACTCCGCCGGCGGAGGTGAGGGCGCAAGCAAAACTGCCGCCCATCGCCATCGCGACCACGCCGGAGGCCAAACCTGTGACATCTACCGCAGTGAGGCGAGTGGTGGTGGTGCCGTCTCCCAACTGACCAGACTGGTTTGATCCCCAACACTTTACGCCACCATTGCTCGTGAGTGCACAAGTCGAGGCACCTGTTGCAGTGACAGCACTCACACTGACGAATAAATTTAGAACACTTACTGGCGTGAGTCGCGCAATGGTGGTGCCATCTCCTAAAATACCGGAGTCATTGGCCCCCCAGCATTTCAAGCCACCGTTAACGGTTACGGCGCAACTATGCGCCACGCCAGTGGCAATGAAACTCACGCCCGAGGTCAGTCCCGTCACATCGACTGCAATCGTCCGTTGGATTTGGGTGCCGTCTCCCAACTGACCACCTGCGTTATCGCCCCAACACTTCATTCCCCCGCTGTTTGTGAGGGCGCAAGTTTGTCCATATCCCGCTGACATGGCACTAACAACTGAATTTAATCCAATAACATCCACGGGAGTGGACCGATCGGTGGTGGTGCCATCTCCCAATTCCCCGTAGACGTTGTAGCCCCAACATTTCATCACGCCGCTATTTGTGAGGGCGCAAGAGTGGTATGAGCCCGTGACGATCTTGCTTATGCCAGTAAGCTCGTAGAGTGCGTATGCGGGCGCACAAAACAATAGCGCCGCAGCGACAATTATTGTGACAGTCGCGCAAAGAATGACGCATTTGGTTGAGCAAAGCTGCACGAGAATATCGAGATCTACCGGACTATTTACAGTGCGACATGCATCGCTGCGCTCCAATTTCTCGAGACAACGATTGGCAATCCTATTGCACGCACTTTTCTTGGTCGCCTGGAACCGAACCTACATGTGTGCGAGCAACAATGCATACCCCTTCAAGTATGTGCCAAAGCCGATATCGGTAGCAAACTTTTCAGAAGCCAGGCTCCCTTGCCCTTCAAAAACCGCACCAATCTCTATCTGTCGCCGACAAGATTTCCGAGTTTTCGGAATGACCTTCCGACCATCACACTATTATTCCTGTAATGGACGAATGCTCAAAGTCGGCCGAATTTCCAACCCGGTCGAGGTTGTGTAGCCCCGATTGTTATTCACTGAAGGAAGTGGTCCAACGCTGCCCCGTAGTGGATGGCATCCAAGTAAAGTGAACCGCTGAAGCTTGCAATAACAAGTTGTATAACTGATGGTAATCTCATAGCTTGGTGCGTGCGGGAATGGCGGCAAAGAGTTTCGCGCCATCGCAAAGCAACGACCCAGTCGGTGGGGTTCGACGAATTGAAATGACCTTTATTACTTATGACATCCGAAAACCTCATCACGTCTTGGCAGGACCTCACGAATTTGATTGAACGCTACCGTGAGCAAGGCTGGTTGTTTCGTGGGGAAGCCGACGACTCTCATGGTCCGCTGAGACCTAAAGCCGGTCGGGTAAGCAAGCGATCGGGTTCGCCCAGAAAGAATCCCTACACGTTTGGAGACGAGCGCCGCGCTTTTGAAGACTTTAAGAGGGCCGCTAGGCCTTATATGGCATCCGAACCGCAATCGGAAATCGAGTGGCTTGCCTTTGCTCAACACCACGGTTTGCCTACAAGACTGCTTGACTGGACCGCGAATCTTTTCGTGGCATCGTTCTTCGCTGTGGAGAAAGCCGGAAAGGCAAACGGTGCGATTTACTGCGTTCGAGGCGTTAACGAGATTGGAACACTGGCGGAAAGCCAAGAAGACTTATTCACTCTAGAATCTGTCAAGTCCTATCATCCGCCGCACATTAGCCCAAGGATTGCGGCGCAACAAAGTGTATTTACAATCCATCCGCGTCCGATTGACGAGTTCATTCACCACAACCTTCAGAAATGGAGAGTCGATAGCGCAGCTTGTTGGTCAATTAAACGGAATCTCAACGCGGCCGGGATTACCTATGCGTCATTGTTCCCAGACATTGATGGAGTTTGCCGCCACCTGGGCTGGCTTTACAAATGGTCATATTTTGATGGCCTCGGAGAGCCGGATCGCGAATGATGGCGATTTGGTGGCATTGGCTACCACAGATGAATTGCTTACGAAAGCCACCATGCCGTTCTCGGATAACCGATCGCTGGCCCAGCGGAAAAAGCGGGCGTACATGTCGTACAGCTTGGTCTTTTGCGCCGTGCTCTCTGCAATGTAAGTCTGCTTGATGCGCGCGTCGATGCTGGGATATTCGCGATTTTTGTTGTTGTCGTTCTCGTTAAGCTGGTTGGCGTTGTAGGGCGGGTTGCCAATGATGACGCTGATCTTGCGACTGTTCTGCCGCCGAATGCGCGCGACGTTTTCCTCGGAGACGCTTCCGAATAAGTCCGCCGTGCTGCCGTGCGCGGACGTGTGCAGGCCGACGTTATCGAGCGTATCGACAAAGCAGAGATTCTCGAACTCCTTGTATTCGCCGGTGATGGCGGCGTAGGTGGCTTCGATGTTCAGGTTGGCGACGTAGTACGGCAGGATCGCGACTTCGTTGGCGTGCAACTCGTTCGCGTATTTGTGTTTGAGCTTGGCCGGCTGGCCGCGGAAGTGCTCCAGCAGTTCGCAGATGAAGGTGCCGGTGCCGGTGGCCGGATCGAGGATTTCCACGTCCTTGTCGATCAGGTTGCGGCCGAAATGTTTCTCGCACAACCAATCGGCGCTCTCGATCATGAAACGAACGATTTCGTTGGGCGTGTACACCACGCCGAGGCGGTCGGCAGCCTTGGCGTTGTAGACCTTGTAGAAATTCTCGTAGATGACCTTGAGGAAGGTCTGCTTCTCGTGATGGCTGCCGATCTGCGCGGCGGCGGCGCGAATGGCGGCGTAGTAGGTTTCGAGGCCGCGCAGCGTGCGCTTTTTCAGATCGCCGGTGAAGAACGTGCCTTCCAGTGCATAAAGTTCTTTCGCCACATTGTTCTGGCGGTGGAAGTCGGACTCATCGAATACTTTGGAAAATATTTCCTCGGTGAGGACGTGCTGGATCAACATCTCGCGCACGTCGTCAGCCGTGAGACTGGGGTTGATCGCGTCGTGTGCATGCACGAGGAAGCGTTCGGAGGCTTTGCGGAAGTCGGTGTTTTTGATGTGCTCGGTGGCCATCATTTCGCGCAGCGCCTTCAACACTTCCGGCAAATCCTGTTTGAACTGTGTGACGGCTTTGCGAAATTCCGCGACTTCCGCGCGTTCGTGCGAGAAGAACAGCTTGAGCAATTTGCCGAGGTTATCCACGTCATCGACCGCGCAACGCATCACCTCCTGTTTGTTCTGGATCAGCACCGCTTCGGTGGAATCCTCGAAGATGATGTTGTCCTGCGGATAACCGCGCTTGAATTTGTACGCGATCTCAGCGTCGAGATCGTCTTTCTCGTCCTTCGCTTCCCAGTAACCGAACGGCATGCGCAGCGCGTGCAGCAGCGCGCCGTCGACGTAGCGGCGCTCCTTGGTCGGCGCGGCGATTTCGTATTCGGGCACGAACACCAGATCGTGCGAGCGCGCCCAGCCTTTCAGCAAATCCTTGAACGCCTCGCGCACGACGGACTCACGGCAGGTGCCGGAAACTTTCTTGAGCGAGGCGAGTTGGTTGAGGTACTGCTGGATGAGGAGTTGGCTCACGGGGATTGCGCAGAGTGGTTTCCCAGACTATGCGTCAAGACCGCGATTGAGGCAATTGAAATGGCAGGGGTTATGGGTCACGCCTTTCGTGTCGCCATGCCTGTCAATCACGCATGCCATTTCGACGCGCTTCACGCCACCCCGAACTGAATCTTGCTCACCGTTTTCAAATCCACCGTTTGCCTCGCTTGCCATAGATCGTAGTTGTCCTGCATGGTGAGCCAGCTTTCTGGCGAGCGGCCGAGTGCCTTCGATAGGCGAAGCGCCATTTCGGGACTGATGCCACTGGATTCATTCAAGACGCGATTAAGTGTCGACGCGGCGACGCCCAATTTCAGGGCGAGTTCGCGGCAACTGATCTCGTTGGGGGTGAGATAGACCTCTTGAATGAATGCGCCGGGGTGAGGGGGATTGTGCATTGCCATTAGTGATAATCCTCGTAATCCAGAATCGTTGCGTTGCCGTTTGCGAACTCGAATGTGAGCCGCCAATTGCCATTGACCGAAATGGACCAGCGTCCACGCTCATCGCCTTTCAAGGCGTGAAGACGAAAGCCGGGGATGTTTACATCTTCAATCGATTGTGCGGTATCAAGAGCGGCCAACTGCATTTTCAAGCGCTTTGCATGAGCCGGTTGAATACCGGACGCGATTCCCGACTCAAAGTATTTTTTCAATCCTTTGTGCCGAAACGATGTAATCATGTCGTCATGATAGCGCGTTGCGCGACGCGCAACAACTGGTCGAATTGAACCACCAAACTCAACCAATGGCGCGCCTCTCCGAGCGAAAACCCCTGAAGACCCTCGCCAATGCTAGGTTTTAACGCCTGGGAACTTCTATCAACCTATAATTCTGTCGTCCCGGATTTAGTCCGGGACCCAATTTTCACTGCAACTCAATAGGTTACAAAACTTAGGTACCGGCCTGCGCCGGTACGACGGGGGCTAATAGAAGTTCCCGCCTAAATCTCGACCTGCGTCCCCAACTCCACCACCCGATTGGTCGGTATCCGGAAGTAGTCCGATGCCTTGGTGGCGAGATGCGACATCCACACGAATAGATGCTCGCGCCACAGCGCCATGCCGCCTTTCGGCCGCGCGATCAGGGTTTCGCGGTTGACGAAGAAGCTGGTCTCCATCATGTCGAAATTCATGTGTTGCAGCGAGCAGTCGCCGAGCATCGCGGGGATGTTGGGCGTCTCCTTGAAACCGTAGTGCGCGTTGATGGTGTAGAAGCCGTGGCCGAGATTGTTGATCCAGATGTAATCTTCTTTGGGCACTCGCGGGATGTCTTCGATCACGATCGACAGCACCACCACGCGCCCGTGCAGCACTTTGTTGTGCTTCAGATTGTGCAGGAGCGCATTCGGCACGCCGTTCGGGCTGGTGGTCATGAATACACCCGTACCTTCGACGCGCGGCGTATCGGACATCGCCATTGAATCGACGAATGCTTTCATCGGCAATGCGCCGTCGTTGACTTTGCGGCGCACGATTTCGCGGCCGCGCCGCCAGGTGCTCATGATGGTGAACATCGCCGCGCCGATCACCAGCGGGAACCAGCCGCCCTCGGCGATTTTGGTCAGCGTGGCCGACAAGAACATGATGTCGTTGGCGAGAATGCCGAGCACCAACACGGCGGCAAACATGCGGTTCCACTTCCAGATATAGATCATCACGACCCATAACAGCAGTGTGTCGATGGTCATCGTCAGCATCACCGCGATACCGTAGGCGGCGGCGAGATTGGTGGAATTCTTGAAGATCAACACCAGCGCGATGATGCCGATGAGCAATCCCCAATTGACGAACGGGACATAGATTTGTCCCGCTTCTTTTTCGTTGGTGTATTCGATATTGAAGCGCGGCAAATAACCGAGCAATATCGCCTGCTTGGTGAGGCTGAAAGCACCGGAAATGACCGCTTGCGAGGCAATGATTGCGGCCGCCGTGGCGAGAATGATCATCGGGATCAGCGCCCAGCTGGGTGCCATCAGATAAAGCGGATTCTTGATCGCTTCCGGGTTCGCGAGGATCAAGGCGCCCTGCCCGAAATAGTTGAGCAACAGCGCGGGCCAGACCAGCGTAAACCACGCCGTGCGAATTGGCTTGCGGCCGAAATGCCCCATGTCGGCATATAGCGCTTCGCCGCCCGTCACGCACAACACCACCGCGCCGAGTGTCAACCATGCAGCGACTTTGTGGTCGATGAAAAACTGCCAGCTGTACCACGGGTTCAAGGCCGCAAGGATCATCGGGTTGTCGGCGATTTGCACCACACCCAACACCGCCAACACCACAAACCATAGCACCATCGTCGGCCCGAAATAGCGCCCGACTGCCGCGGTGCCATGACGCTGAATGGCGAATAATCCAACCATGATGCCAATGGATATCGGCAACACCCATTTCTCAAATGCGGGCGTGACGATCTGCAATCCCTCCACCGCCGACAATACCGTCATCGCCGGCGTGATGATCGCATCGCCATAAAACATCGACGCGCCGAACATGCCGAGTGCCACCACCCACCAGTGGCGGCGTGTGCCTTTGCGGAAACAGCGCTGGGCGAGCGCGGTGAGCGCGAGAATGCCGCCCTCGCCTTTGTTGTCGGCGCGCATCATGAACGCCAGATATTTGACCGACACCAGCGCCATCATCGCCCAGAACATCACCGACAAAATGCCGTATACGGTGGCCTCGGAAAGCGGAATGCCGTGGCTGGGATGGAACGATTCCTTGAACGCGTACAGCGGGCTGGTGCCGATGTCGCCGAACACCACGCCGACGGCTCCAATGGTCAGCGCGCCGAGTTTCTTGTTTGAGTTGTCCATGGGGAAGTTGCCGGAGCAGGTGCGCAGAAAAAAATGCGGTATCGCTCGCGCAGAACGCGCTTGGCAGTGATTAATTTAAGGTCGCTAGAGGCGGGGGACGGCTGGGTTTTTTGCGTGGTGTCGATGTCGCAAATGAAACGGCCTCGACAGGTTGGCGCGAAGCATAAACCTAATTTTGTTGC
This sequence comes from Betaproteobacteria bacterium, assembly GCA_031430555.1. GTDB lineage: Bacteria > Pseudomonadota > Gammaproteobacteria > Burkholderiales > Usitatibacteraceae > UKL13-2. The sequence goes on along the minus strand of JANPBQ010000014.1, from coordinate 5,416 downwards.
GCCGCAACGTAAGGCGGCAATCGCGCCACAAGGTATTGTTTTTTAATCATTAATTCCCGCATTCCGGCGTGCAATCGGCCCAATAGGCGGCAAGTTCAACGGTTTTTCACCAGACTCGCGGCATCCACGCCTAGCGCCTGTTTTCGCAGGCTTGCTTCAAATACCGGTTGCGATTCGGCATCGACCCGATAGCGCGGCGCGTGATGACACGCCGCCTCCATCAGCTGCGCGCCGATGGCCGGACTGAAATGGTAAATGTCGGTGTAGTGATCGAGATTCTGGATGATGTCGGCGTCCCATTGCATGTCGAAAATCCGCACGTTGGGCAGCCGACCGATTCGCCGAAAAACATGACGTTTGAAATCGAGCGACACCTCAAGCTGCTTGCGTTGGACAAAATCCGCCCAGACAACAATCGAATAAGGCGGGAACACGATATTGAATTCGGTGCCGGGATGTTGTTCGACAAGTCGCGCGATATTGATCTCGAAACTCTCGCGCATTCGCGCCGCCGTGCGTGGCCCCTGCTTGAACAGCCGATTGATATTTGCCGGATCGATATTTTTCAGCGCGCGTTCGCGTCCAAATTGCACTTCATGCTCCCAACTCCAGGCGCGGTCGACATCGGTCGAATAATTGCCCATTCGCACACCGCGTGCAATCGACATCGCACGCATCGCCACACTGCCGTTCAAGAGATAGCGAAAATCGTTGAGCCGATTGTCGTCGTACAAGTACACCGGCAAGGGATCGGGAATGTCGGGCAGGCTCTCGCCCGGCGGCGGTGCGAAGGAGTTGAAATCGAGCGTTATCACGACGCGTCTCGGCACACGGTGGACAAGTGCCACCTCAAGAATCTTGCGCTGCTCGAACGCGGCCATGGCCGAGGTCGCCAGATTGATCGACTTCGCACCACAGAGCCGATCGACCTCGGGCAAATGATAATTTTCCATCAGCGACGATCCGGTGATGACGAAATCGTAATCCGCATGCTTGGCGAGACCGGGGTTAATGTAGCGCTGCAGCGCGCGCGGGAAGCGCGCCTCTTCGGCGCGGGCGAGGCGGTATTGCTGGAACGGATCAATCTTCCAATTGAATATCGCGACCGCAATCAGCATCGTCGCGGTTAACGCGAGCGTGGCGAGAATGAACACGCCGGGGCGATGCAGGGTGGGATTCGCGTCGGAATCAGGAATACGCATCAGAAATTGAAATACAGAAATTGCGTGACTTGCCCGAGCGTCAGCGTGCCGAGCGTCAACAGCACGCTCGCGAAAACGCATTCCCGCGCGTTGGCGGAAAAGCGTTCGGCGAGCCGATCGCTGTTGACGGGAATCACCACCATGCACGCGGCCAGCAACAGGATGAGGCCGGTCGCAGGGGCGGCATCGGGAAGGCCTATGAGCGATTTCAACGGCCACTGGTTCGGCGAAATGTTTCCCATGAACGCGGCCCATTCTGCGGCTGACGGCAACAATTTCACAAGCATCCTCCACGCATCCGACAACGAAGGTGCGCGGAAAAAAATCCACGTTACATGCACAAAAAAGAACGTCAAGGCGATCGCGGCAAACTGGTGCATACGCCATCCCGTTCGCTGCCACGCGCGGCAAATCACCAGCGCTGCGCCATGCAATCCGCCCCATACGATGAAGGTCCAGCCCGCGCCATGCCACAAGCCACCGAGCAAAAATGTCGCCATCACATTGCCCGCAATGCGCCATTCACCGGCGCGATTGCCGCCCAGCGGCACATAGAGATAGTCGCGCAAAAATCTTGAAAGCGTGATGTGCCAACGCCGCCAGAAATCCTGAATATTCGCGGCGAGATAGGGCGAATTGAAATTCACCGGCAAGCGGATATTGAACATCAACGCGGCACCGAGCGCCATATCGGTATAGCCGGAGAAATCGAAGTAGATTTGAAACGTGTAGGCCAGCGTCGTCATCCACGCATCCAAAAAACCCAACGCGCCGATGTCCGCGTAGCCGGCGTTCGCAGCCGTGCCGAGCGGATCGGCGATCAGCACTTTCTTGCCGAATCCCAGCGCCAGCAGGAAGAGTCCACGCGCAAAATTCTCCGCATTGAAGCGGCGATTGGCGGTATCCGCGAACTGCGGCATCATCTCTTTGTGGTGAATGATCGGGCCGGCCAGCAGATGCGGAAAGAAAGTAACGAACAGCGCGTAATAAAGCGGGTTGGTCTCGCGCACGTCGCCGCGCGAGGTATCGACCAGATAGGCGATCTGCGTGAAAGTAAAAAAACTGATGCCCAGCGGTAACGCGATCGCAGGCAGCGTCATCGACGCAGCCGACAAATCCGCGGCGATGCCCCACACAAAGTGCGTGTACTTGAAAACACCCAGCAACAGCAGGTTGCAGGCAATGCCGAACCAAAGCCAACACGTACGATTTGCGGCGGTGGCCATGATGCGCCGGCCCACCCAGAAATTGACGGCGATGCTGCCGATCACGACCGGCACATGCCACGGATTCCACCACGCGTAAAAGCCGAGCGATGCCGCGACCAGCCAGGCGAGCGCCGCGTTCGATGACCGCTGCAACGCGAAAAAACCGGCCAACGCGAGCGGCAGGAATAGATACAAATATTCGTAACTGTTGAAAAGCATGCGCCATTCTCCGGGTGGCTTCCGGTCGAGTCAACGCTGCATTGTCGCGATGGTCACGCCGACTCACGCACACGCTGCGGCGCGCAATAAGAATCACGCCTCAAGGCGTATCATGCGAGGTTGCTTACCGCCCCCCTATTCAGCATTGCTATGTCACTGAGTTTTTCGCCCCGGCTGGTCAAATTGGCGTTGCTCCTCGCAATGGCAATCTTGCCCTGTGCAGCGGTCGCCGTTGATGCGCCGCGTTACCAGCAACCGCCGCAAACAATCATCGACATGGTCGATGCGCCGCAAATTCCACAAACCATTTTGGCGCCGAACCGCGAGTGGCTGATGTTATTGGAGCGGCCCCCGTTGCCCTCGGTCGCCGATCTCGCCCAACCCGAGCTGCGGCTCGCGGGCTTGCGCATCAATCCGCGCAACAACGATCAAAGCCGGGCAATTTTGACGGTCGGCATCAAGCTGGTAAAGATTGCCGACCGCAGCGAAAAGGTCGTCACGGGCGTGCCTGCGGGCGCGCGCATCGGCGATGCACTCTGGTCGCCCGACGGGAAACGAATTGCTTTCACGCTGGTGCGCGAAAACGGCGTTGAGCTTATGGTGGTGGAGATTCAAAACGGCGCGGTCGCCAAGCGCATCACGGATCGACTGCTGAGTGGCGTGATGGGACGGCCGATGATGTGGCATAGCGATTCGAAATCACTGGTCGCCAATCTGGTTCCACTCGGTCGTGGGGCCCCGCCGAAGTTCTCTGCGGCGTCGTCCGGGCCGGCGGTGCAGGAAAGCCTCGGCAAACGCAATCCCGTCCGCACCTATCAGGATTTGTTGCGGTCGCGGCACGATGAAGCCATGTTCGAGTACTACGCCACGAGCGAACTTGCGAATATCGCACTCGACGGCAAAATTACTTCGTTGACGAGCGGCTTGATCCGCGCGTTTCAACCTTCGCCGGACGGCGAATATGTGTTGGTGCAATCGGTGCGTCGGCCGTTTTCCTATTCCGTGCCCGTATCGCAATTCCCCCTGCGCACTGAGATCCGCGATGCGCGCGAAGTCGATGTCGGTCGCAGTGTCAAAGTGCTATCTGAATTGACGCTGGCCGAGGACGACGAGCCGGATCCCGATGCCGTGCGCAAAGGCCCGCGGCAATATGGCTGGCGCGGTGATGCGCCGGCCAGCATCACCTGGGTGCAACCGATCGAGGGCCGCCGCAACGGCCTCGGCGATCAATTGTTTTCACTCGCCGCACCGTTCGACGCCGACGCACAATTGCTCGCGCGCATCGATTTGCGTTTTCAATCCATTTACTGGGGGCGCGATGATGTCGCGATCCTCATCGAAGCCTCGCGGAAAACGCGTCGTACCATGGTGTGGCGAATTTTCCCCGGTGAAAATTCGGCTGCGCGCGCCCCGGTGAAATTGTTTGATCGGTTGACCGAAGACCGCTACGGCGATCCCGGCGTGCCCTTGACGGAAACCAATTCGCGCGGCGCACGGGTGCTCAATTTCACGCCCGATGGAAAAGCCATTTACCTGATCGGCAATGGCGCGTCGCCGGACGGCGATCGACCGTTCATCGACCGCTATGATGTCGAGAGCCGCGAGGCACGGCGATTGTATCGATCCGACGCACCCTACTACGATGTGCCGATGGCCTTGTTCGACGCCGATGGCAATTCGCGATTACTGATGCAACGTGAAAGCGCGAGTGAACCGCCGAACGTCTATTTGCGCGATCTGGGTTCAGGCACGTTGCAGCCCGTCACGCGATTCACCAGTCCGCGCAACCCGATCGGCAGCGCGAGCAAAGAAGTGATCCGCTACAAACGTCGCGATGGGGTCGAGTTGTCGGGCACACTTTATCTGCCGCTCGGTTTCAAGAAAGGCGACGATCCGCCACCGATGATCATATGGGCCTACCCGCGCGAATTTCGATCGACCGATGCGGCGAGCCAAGTGTTGGCCTCGCCGTTCCGCTATTCGCGTCCGAGTTTCAACGGGGCGTTGCCGTTGTTGAATTTGGGTTACGCCGTGCTGGACAATCCGCAAATGCCGATCATTGCCGACAGTGGTCGCGAGCCCAATGATGTCTATTTGCCGCAATTGATTGCGAGCGCGGAGGCGGCAGTCGAGGAAGTCGTGCGGCGCGGCGTGGCCGAGCGCGGCAAGATCGCCATCGGCGGGCACTCTTACGGCGCATTCATGGTCGCGAATCTTCTGGCACACACGCGATTGTTTGCCGCCGGCATCGCCGAAAGCGGCGCGTACAACCGCAGCTTGACGCCGTTCGGCTTCCAGTCCGAGGAGCGAAATTTTTGGAAGGCGCGCGAAGTGTACGGTCAGATGTCACCGTTCAATTTCGCGGATCGCATCAAAGCGCCCCTGCTGCTGATGCACGGTGAAGCCGATTCCGATGCGGGCACGTTCCCGCTGCAAAGCGAGCGGCTCTATCAGGCGATTCGCGGTCTCGGTGGCACCACGCGGCTGGTCATGCTGCCGTATGAAGACCACAACTACCGGGGTCGCGAATCGGTGTTGCACCGACTCTGGGAAATTCAGCGCTGGCTGGATCGCTTTGTGAAGAATGCGGGAAAGTCCCCGTAGACCAGCAGGGCAGAGTCAAGGACTGGCGCGCATTTCGGGGGCATTTGGAATATTCGCGTTCGACTTGTCGGACTTCAGGTCGAATCGAAAGGGGTGAAGAGCAGCGATTGCGGTACCCTTTGTTTACGAAGACAAAAGGAGATACCGCCATGCCACCCCTCACCGAAACCCAACGTTACCAGA
>JANPBQ010000013.1:0-12229 GCA_031430555.1 Betaproteobacteria bacterium | reverse complement strand
TGCGCCCAATCGCGATCCTCGCCGAAAAACGGCTGGACACGCATGCCAATGTGCCCACCGTGATGGAAGGCGGGATCGATGTGCGCGGCACGGTCTGGGGCGGCTTGGTGGCACCGAAGGGATTGCCAAACGACGTACGCGGCAAATTGCAAAACGCCTGCGCGAAAGCCACCGCGAGCGAGGCCTACAAAGCCGGCGCGAATCGGCTCAACAGCCCGCTGGTCTATCGCGATGCCGCCACCTTCGCGGCGTTCGCGGCGAGCGAGGCGAAGGCGTATGCGGCGGCGGTGCGGGAGTTTGGGTTGGAAGAGAAATAGCGTCTTGAAATGAAAACCAAACACTTCCTCTACCGCCTCGACAATCGCTGGATCGCATTGTTCCTGACGCTCAGCGTAAACAAAAAAGACGGCGTGACCATCACCAACAAAGGCGAGCTCATCGCCACCTTTGGCCGATTTAAGGTCGAGACCACGCTCGACAATATCGACCACACCGAGATCACTGGCCCGCACCGCTGGTACACCGCCGTCGGACTGCGATTGAGTCTCACCGATGATGGAGTCACATTCGGCACCAATCATCACCAAGGCGTGAGCATCGTGTTCAAGAAGAAAATTCCGCGCGTCATCGGTTTCAAGAAACACTCGATGCTGTGGGTGAGTGTGGCCGATCCAGAGGGGTTGGTGGCGGCAATCGGCAAGTAGGGTGGGCGAGTACCGCTACGGCGAAGTCGATAGTGAAAGTATCAGCGCGGCCTCGAACACTTAGCACTTCGGCGGCATCGAGAATGTGGTGCTACGTCGAGCCGAAACGCACGCCCTGTGTTTGCGCCAACAATCGCGGATCGCACGACTTCACCGTAAGCGGTCGGCCTTCAAACACCTCAAGACACCGTTCCCAGGTTTCATCTTCGAGGCGCCGCATGGCTTCACGGGTGTAGAACGTCAGATGCGGCCAGAGGATCACATTGTCCATTTGAAAAAGTGGCGAGAGTGGATGGCCTGATTGGGCAAGCGGCTCACGTCCATACACATCGAGCGCCGCACCGGCGATGCGCTGATTTTGCAATGCCGCAAGCAACGCGGCTTCGTCGACAATCTCGCCGCGTGAGACATTGAGGAAGTGGGCATCGGGTTTCATGCGGGCAAATTCGGCGGCACCGATCAGGCCACGCGTCTCGTCATTCAACACGCAGTGCACGGACACGAAATCGCACGCGGCCAGCATCGCGCCGAGGTCGTCGATGCGCTCGGCGGGCATCTCATTGACATGCGGATCGAACCCCAGCACGCGCATGCGAAACGCCTGCGCCATACGCGCCATGCTGCGGCCGATGCGCCCGACACCGACGATGCCCAGCGTTTTACCCGCCAAATCACTCGCGAGCCAGCGCGATTCGGGCCACGCCCAGCCTTGGGTTTGCATCGTGTGCTGGATTGGTTTGAAACGCTTCGCGAGCGCCATCATCAATGCAAACGCGCCTTCGGCGACTGTCTCTTCGGCGTACTCGGGGATGTTGACGACCGGGATGCCTCGCTCGCGCGCGGCGGCAAGATCAATGGCATCGATGCCGACGCCGTACTTGATGATCGCTTTCAAACGCGAGGCGCTCTCGATCACGTGGCGGCTGATTTTCGCGTAACACATCAACAAGAGATCGGCATCCGCCACCTCGCGCGCCAATTCCGCCTCGGTGGTGGTGTCGGGTAACAGCACGAGCTGCGCACCCATTTCGCGCAACCGCGCGTCGGTACGCGGCATTTCGAGTTCGCGATCGGTGCGGACGATTTTCCAAGACTGACTCATGTGCGCCTCCCCTCAGGTGATCGCGCTCAACCGCTCCCCGATTTCGCCAAATCGCTGAAGTATTCGTAGTGCTCGGTATTCACCAGCGAACGGCGAAATTCCACCGGCGCATCGTTGAACGTGAGCGCCACGCGGCGGATCTCCAATAACGGGTCACGCACTTTGATGCCGAGAATCTCCGCACTTTCCGCGTCGGCCAGGCGCGCCCGCAAGCGTTCGGCCGAGCGCACCACAGTGATGCCATAGGCGCTTTGGTAGAGGTGATAAATCGTATTCGGCCGATTCTTGAATTTAGCGGCGGTGAGTTTCGGGAACAGTGTTTGCGGCATCACGACGGTGTCGAAAATAACCGGTGCACCAGCAAGTTTCAAGACATTGCGCGCCCGAAAGACCTTTGCGCCAATATTGACGCCAAGATGCCCCGCCTCCTCAGCATCCGCCACACCACTGGAGAACGACAGCATCACCACTTCCGGCGTGAGTTTGCTGCCGTCGTTGTGGACGATGTGGAAAAAATGAAACATCAGGCGCGCGCGGTTGTGCGCAGCAACGAACGTGCCGCGCCCCTGTTGGCGAATCAGGATATTTTCGCTGACGAGTTCATCGACCGCCTTGCGCACGGTACCGACGGCCACCTTGAAGCGTTCGGCCAATTTCCATTCGGCGGGGATCACGCCGCCGGGCTTCCATTCGCCGTTGCTGATGGTTTCAGTCAATAGGCGTTTGACTTCTTTGTACAACGGCGTGTCCAGCGCCGCGCCGGTGGCGAGCTGGTGGTGCCGAGAGGGGTCTTCCCATTTACGCATGTAGGTCTAACGTCGCCATTTAATGGCATTCATCATAGCGAACCTGTGGCAAAGCTACAACTCATATAGATGACCTAATTGACTTTGCGCGCGCCAATGAATAAGATGGAAGTAGGTCGTATCCACGGTGGTCATGAGCATTACGGGTGCGCGGGGAAAATGGTTGCAGTTTGTCGCAAGAAACAACCCAACCTGATTGATCAATTTGAAATTTGAGGACGAGGCAATGATTCATTTTGTGCTGCACGAAGCAAAAGACACCGTGGCGGTCGCCGTGGTGGAAGGCATCAAACCGGGCGCCGAATTGACGGCCTGGATCATGGATGACGACAAGCAATTTCCGATTCGCGCGTTGCAGGAAATTCCCATCGGACACAAGATCGCGCTGAAAGATATGGCGGTCGGCGATACGGTCTTCAAATACGGCACCGACATCGGCCGTGTGGTGGCACCGATCAAGGCGGGTGAGCATGCGCATGTGCATAACATCAAAACCAAACGCTGGTAGCGCAAGCCTTATCGTGCCTCATTTGGCCATGGCGCGACGCACATGCGTCGTTACGAATTTTCGCAAGGTAAGAACCTTGCTCAAATTCGCGCCTAGCCTGAACGCCGCTCGCTACGCCTGCTGAGACTTACGAATCGCAATTTTTAAGGAATTCACATGTCAGTCATTTCCAAGAACACCACTTTCTGGGGCTATCGCCGCGAGAACGGTCGCGTCGGCATTCGCAATCATGTCATCGTCATGCCGGTCGATGATTTGTCAAATTCGGCGGCCGAGGCCGTTGCGCACAATATCAAGGGCGTTCTGGCGATTCCGCATCCCTATGGGCGACTGCAGTTCGGCGCCGACCTCGATTTGCATTTCCGCACACTGATTGGTGCCGGCTGCAATCCCAACGTCGCCGCAGTGGTGGTCATTGGCATTGAAGATGGCTGGACCAAGAAAGTCGTCGATGGCATTGCCAAATCGGGTAAGCCGGTGGTGGGCTTCGGCATTGAGCAACATGGCGACCACGATACGATTTTCCGCGCCTCCAAAGCGGCGCGCGAACTATTGCAAAATGCGTCGGAGTTGCATCGCGTCGAATGTCCGATCAACGAATTGTGGGTCTCGACCAAGTGCGGCGAATCGGATACCACGTCCGGCTGCGGTGCCAACCCCACCGTCGGCAACGCGTTTGATAAATTGTACGAACTCGGCAGCACGCTGGTGTTTGGCGAGACGACGGAAATTACCGGTGGCGAACAAGTGGTGGTGAAACGTTGCCGCACGCCGAAGGTCGCGGAAGATTTCATGGCGATGTTCAATCGCTACCAGGATGTGGTGAATCGCCACAAGACCAGCGACCTTTCGGATTCGCAACCGACCAAGGGCAACATCCTCGGCGGGCTTACGACCATCGAAGAGAAAGCGATGGGCAACATCCAGAAAATCGGCAAAAAATGTCTGGTCGATGGTGTGCTCGACAAAGCCGAAACGCCGACGGGACCAGGCCTTTGGTTCATGGATTCTTCTTCCGCAGCAGCCGAAATGGTGACGCTATGCGCGGCGGCCGGCTATGCGGTGCATTTCTTCCCGACCGGGCAGGGCAACGTGATCGGCAATCCGATTTTGCCGGTGATCAAAGTCTGCGCGAACCCACGCACGGTACGCACGATGAGCGAGCACATTGATGTGGACTCCTGCGCGCTGCTGCAACGCGACATGGTGCTCGATGAGGCCGGCGACAAGTTGCTCGATATGATGTTGCGCACCGCGAATGGCCGGTTGACGGCGGCTGAGGCGTTGGGGCATCGCGAATTTGTGTTGACGCGGCTGTACGAGAGCGCGTAAATCCAGTATTGGCGCGGGTTTCCGGATGCTTTTGCTCGGAAAGGCTCGTCGAATATAGAGTCTCGGCCAACAAAAACATAGCCCTTCCCCGCGCAGGCGGGGATCCAAGTTCGTGAGTTGTGCATCGCGATGCTTGGGCCCCCGCCTTCGCGGGGGAAGGACAGTTCGTACCAGAGATGGAAAAGTTGGTTTGAATGAATCGTCACGCCGTCAACCGTTCTTCGAGGAATTGCGCGTTATGAAAATCCTCATTACCGAACCCATGGAAGCGGCCTCCGTCGCGGCCCTTAAGTCGAAGTTTGAAACGCATCACGATTCGGGGCTTGTCGATCGCCGCGCGGATTTGCTCGCGAAACTCGCTGACATTGATGCGCTGATCGTGCGTAACCGCACACAGGTGAATGGCGAAATTCTCGCCGCCGCACCGAAGCTGAAAGTGGTCGGGCGCCTCGGCGTCGGCCTCGATAACATCGACATGCCCGCCTGCAAGGCGCGCAATGTAGAAGTGATTCCCGCAACTGGTGCCAACGCGCAATCGGTCGCGGAATATGTGATTGCGACCGCAATGATATTGTTGCGCGGCGCGTATTTTTCGACCGCGGCGACGGCGGCGGGCACGTGGCTGCGGCCGCAGCTTTCGAATGGCCGCGAGATCGGCGGCAAGACCCTCGGCATCGTTGGTTTCGGCAGCATTGGGCGACTGACTGCGGGCTACGCGCAGGGCCTTGGGATGCACGTGATCGGCATCGACCCGATGATTCCCGCCGATTCAACCGTATGGAGTGAAACAAAAACCACCTGCCGAACGCTCGAACAACTGCTTGCAGAAAGCGATGTCGTGTCGCTGCACATTCCATTGATGCCAGAGACTCGCAACCTGATCAATGCCGCACGACTCGCGAGCATGAAACCGGACGCGGTGCTAATCAATTCCGCGCGTGGCAGTATTGTCGATGAACCGGCGTTGGCGGCGGCGCTAAGAGCGAAAAAACTCGGCGGTGCCGCGCTCGACGTATTTGACGATGAACCATTGAAGGCGGGTTCTGAGTTCGTCGATTGCCCTAATCTTATTCTTACGCCGCACATCGCCGGCGTAACGGCGGAAGCGAATGTGCGCGTGAGCAGCATGATCGCCGAGCGCGTCGCGGCGTTTCTGACCACCGCGAAATAGCCACACTTACGCACCGACGACAACATGCCCAAACAAAACCTCGATCACCTTTCTACGCTCGCCACGCGCGCACTTGTCAACGCCGGCGCTTCCGTAAACATGGCCGAGGCGACCGTGCGCGCGTTGCGATACGCCGAAGCGCGCGGCCTGCCTTCGCACGGCTTTACGCGCGTGCTGCAATATCAAATGCATTTGCGCAATGGCCGTGCCAATGGAAGCGCAGTGGCAAAAGTGGTCAACGGCAAACCCGCCGCGTGCCTGATCGATGCCGAACAAGGCCTCGCGTTTCCCGCGTGCGAACTCGCGATTCGTGAAGCGATTGCGCGCGCAAAAATCTCCGGTGCCTGTTTTGTGGGCGTGACCAACAGCCATCATTTCGGCGCGGCGGCATATCACGTCGAGGCGGTGGCTAAGGCAAAAATGGTCGGCCTTGCGTTCGGCAATTCGCCGAGCGCAATGCCCGCATGGGGCGGCAAGCGTGGCATCTTTGGCACCAATCCGATCGCTGCCGCTTTTCCCCGCGAACACGATCAACCATTGCTGATCGACCTCTCGCTCTCCGAAGTCGCGCGCGGCAAATTGATGATCGCGGCCAAAAAAGGCGAAGCGATTCCACTCGGCTGGGCGCTCGATAAAGACGGCAAACCCACCACTGACCCCAAGGCCGGCATGGAAGGCACGATGATGCCCGCAGGCGGCGTAAAGGGCGCGATGCTCGCGTTGATTGTGGAGTTGCTCTGCTGTGCGCTGACGGGCGCTGCGTTTGGCTATGAAGCCGATTCATTCTTCGTCGATGAGGGCAACGCGCCGCGCATCGGCCAGGCATTTCTGGTGATCGATCCCGATGCACTCGCGGGCCGCGAGATGTTTTTTTCGCGGATTGAAACACTCATCGCGGTCATGCTCGCCGATGAAGGCGTGCGCCTGCCGGGCGTTCGGCGTGCGGGACTTGCGGCAGAAAATGAAAACGTGGGCGTGGAAATTCCGGCCGCGTTGATGGCGGATTTGGAGCAGCTGGCCGGCGCTTGATCGCTTATTTCACCATCGCTGCGTACACCATGTTGGCAATGATCTGGCGATAGTAGGGCCGCGATCCCGGTGCCTGCATCATCCACACCACCGCCAGTTTTTCTTTTGGGTCGATCCAGAAATTGGTGCCGCTGATGCCGTTCCAGTCGGCGATGCCAATCGATCCCGGCGTGTTCGCGCCGCCGAGGTCGGTGCGGATGGCGAAGCCCAGGCCAAAACCATAACCTGGTCGAGGGCCTAACATGATTTGCCCAGCGGGTTGCGCTAAACGCATCACCGGCAAGTTGTCTGACAGCATCAGCTCCACGGTCTTCGGCGCCAGGATGTGCGCACCGTCGAGTTCTCCGCCGTTGAGCAGCATTTGCGCGAAGCGAAGGTAATCATCCGCCGTGGACATCAGCCCGCCGCCACCTGAAAATCGTGGTGGTGTTTTGCGCGGGTCACTCATCGGCGTCTTGATTTTCCACACGGAATCAATCTCGAATGGCTCCGCGATGCGGGGATGTTTTGAAGGTTCCACCGTGAACCCGGTATCGTGCATTTTCAGCGGTCGGAAAATGCGCGCGGCGAGCAAAGCGTCCAGCGACTGCCCCGACACACGTTCTAGAATCACGCCGAGCACATCGGTGGCGACACTGTATTCAAAGCGGCTGCCTGGCTGCGATTGCAGCGGCGCTTTGGCGAGTTTTTGAATCCACTCTGCGCTCGATTCATTGACGCCATCGAGGCCGAGTTTCTTGTACTCGTCCTTCACCAGCGATTTGCCTTCGAAGGCGTAGGTGAGACCCGCAGAGTGGCGCAACAGATCGTGGATCGACATTTCGCGTGTCGCCGCGATGAGGTCAAGCATTTTCACGCCCGCTGCGTCGCTGCGCTCGACACCGACTTGCAGGTTTTTCAATTCCGGCAAATATTTCGACGCGGGATCTGCCAATGCCAATTTACCTTCTTCGACCAGCATCATTACCGCTACGGAGACGATGGGTTTAGTCAGCGAATAAATGCGAAAAATCGAATCGCGGCGCATCGGCTCGGCAGTAGCAGGAATTTGCGCACCGGCAATGTGCGCATACACGGGCACGCCGTTGCGCGATACCAGCAATACCGCACCGGGCAGCATCGCACTCGCAACATCCTGATCAATCTTCACGCCGACCTTCGCCAGACGCGATGCCGAAAATCCCTGCGAATCGATTCTGACACCAGGAGCCAGATCTGCGGCTGACGCGAATGCGGAAAACCCCAGCAACCATCCAGCAGCCAAGCGTGCGACCAACGAGCAATGCGTCATGATGTGATCCAATATTTGCAGGCGTGGACGCGATTATCCGTGATTCGTTCACTCCTTTCGCGAAGAAAATGTATTGCCGCCATTCCCACACGCGTGTAGCGTGACGGATGCAGTGGGTGGCCACGATTGGCCGGCGCGAATTAATGAACGAATCCGGGGAAAACCATGCGTCTCGAAGATGAAACCGAAAGCAGCAATGTGGAAGACCGTCGCGGTGGCGGCATGGGGCGTGCGGGTGGGGTCGGTATCGGCACCGTTGCGATTGCATTGATCGCGAGCTACTTTCTCGGTATCGATCCGCGCACGTTGCTCGGTGTGGCTGAGCAGGTGCAAAACGTGCAGCAATCCAACCCCTCGGCGGGCAAACCGATCGACCCCGCCAGTGACCCGGATGCGGCGCTGAAATCCGAAATGGGCAAGATTTTGCACAAGACAGAAACGACCTGGGGCGAATTGTTTCAAAAGGGCGGTGGCCAGTACCAGAAGCCAAAGCTGGTGTTATTTCGCGGGCAAACGCCGACTGCGTGCGGCGCAGGGCAGGCCGCGATGGGGCCGTTTTATTGTCCGGGTGACCAGAAGGTTTATCTCGACATGACGTTCTTCCGCGAAATGGAAACGCGCTTTAAGGCCGGCGGCGATTTTGCGCGCGCGTATGTGATCGCGCATGAGATCGGTCACCACGTGCAATTTCTCACTGGCGTGACTGAAAAAACCGACGCGATGCGCGGCAAAGTGAGCGAGAAGGAATACAACAAGATTTCCGTGCGGGTGGAATTGCAGGCCGATTGTTTCGCCGGCGTGTGGGCGAATCATGCGAATCGCGCCAAACCATTCCTTGATCCGCAAGATGTCGACGAAGCGCTGCGCGCGGCCAATGCGATCGGCGACGACATGTTGCAAAAACAATCGCGCGGTGTGGTGGTGCCGGATTCCTTTACGCACGGCAGCTCGGCGCAACGCATTCGCTGGTTCAAGACGGGGTTTGAGACCGGCAGCATGAAGGCGTGCGATACGTTTGCAGCGCGGGATTTGTAGGCATCAATGATGCGGCAATTGCCGGTCGGCCGGATTTGCAAACACCAGTATTGGCGCGGCGTCTAGGGCATTTATCCTCGCGAATAGCCGTGGAATCCTGGGTTTGCGTCAAGGGAACTTTTATTGAACCGGCAATTAAATATGTTGAAGCGCGCCCTTTCCCCGCGTAGGCGGGGATCCAAGTTTCCTGCAATGCCGGTATGGAACTTGGCCCCCCGCCTACGCGGGGGAAGGAAATAATTGAAGTCAGTTCAACATATTTAATTGCCGGATCAATACTAACCCCTGTCGTACCGGCGAACAACCACAAGGGTTGCGCCGGGCCGGTACCCAATTTTCGTAAGTCTTTGACACATTGACAAAATTGCGCCAAGCCGTTGCATAGACTTGGCGTTCATCGGGCGCGGCGCATGCGCCGCGAATTCCCCGCTTCACCCCCGGCTTCGCCGGGGCGACATAATTTTGAGGTTAATAGAAGTAACTTCAATTTCGCCGGCGTTCTGGATCCGGCATACGTTGACATCATTGACGCGTTGCGGTTTTCGTTGCGACAAAATTCGCGCTAGCATGGATGAAGACAACTTCCGGAGAATTCAATCATGCTCACCGCTACCTGCCATTGCGGAAACGTGCGCATCACCGTGCCGCGCAAACCGCGCCGCCTGACCAGTTGTAATTGTTCGATCTGCCATCGGCTTGGCTCACTGTGGGCCTACTATCCTGCGGGCAACGTGAAGATCGAAGCCAAACGCGGTGCCACCGACGAATACATTTGGGGCGACAAGATGCTCAAGTTAGTGCGCTGCAAAAAATGCGGCTGCGTCACACATTGGTCCTCACTGATCGCGACCAAAGACAACCGCATGGGCGTCAATGCGCGCGGCTTCGAGCGGCAGGCAATCGAGGGTATCCGCGTACGGCGTTTCGATGGCGCAGACACCTGGAAATTTCTGGATTGAACATGTCTGATCAACTGCCGCCGTTGCCGCAAATACACTTGGGCCGCTACCGCCACTACAAAGGTGGCGAATACGAAGTGACCGGCGTGGCGCGGCACAGTGAAACGCTGGAGCCGCTGGTGGTGTATCGGCCGCTCTACAACGACAGCGGCTGGTGGGTGCGTCCGCACGCGATGTTTGTTGGCGAGGTGGAGATCGATGGTGTTCGGCAGCCGCGTTTTGTGCGCGTGATGGATTGATTGAACAATGAGCAACTTTCACATTCGTCGCCTCGTCGCCGCCGACGCCGCCACCTATCGCGCAATGATGCTGGACGCCTATGCAACAAATCGCGTCGAATTTACCTCGACCCGCGCCGAGCGCGAAGGGCAGCCGATGGGGTGGTGGGAGAAGCGTATTGGCGACGCGCACAGTGCGACAACCGCGTTCGGTGCATTTGATGGAGATACGCTGGTCGGCACCGCCGCACTCGAATTCGAGACGCGCGAAAAAACCCGTCACAAGGCCACGCTGATCGGCATGTACGTGTCCGAGCGTACGCGCGGCGGCGGCGTGGGCCAGCAATTGGTCGAGGCGGTAAAGGTGGCTGCGCGTGCGCGTGATGGCATTAACCTTGTGAAATTGACCGTGACCGAAGGCAATGCCGCTGCGCAGCAGTTGTATGAACGCTGCGGATTTGTCGTATTCGGCATTGAACCGCGCGCCATGTTCGCTGAAGGCGAGTATCGCGGCAAGGTGCATATGTGGTGCGATTTACGGGTGGGGTGAATGCGCTCGCTCACCACATGATTTGAAAAAAACCGTGTTAAATCCCGATTTGTCGCCATTTGGTGCGCGGTTTGCGGCAAGAATGGCCTGGAGGTGGCGCCAATGCTCGTATTCGCTGGTTTCAAACTTGTTCCGCAATCCATATCCACGCCTGCCCGGAGAAAGATAAAGGCCATGAAGCAATGCACCCTGTCGATTCAATCTCTATTGTTGTTACTTGCCTTGTCGCTGGCCAGCGCGGCCATCGCCGCCACACCAGAGCCGCTCATCAAGTCGCCTCAGGTCGATTCGCCGACTCGCGTGCTGTTCGTCGGCAACAGTTACTTGTACTACGGCGACAGCGTGCAGAATCACGTGCGCCGCATGGTCTGGGCGGGCGACCCGGGTATGGAAAAGAAGCTGCTCACCAGCACCACCAAGTCCGCCACCATTGGCGGCTCTGAACTGTCGCATCACAATATCGACCATCTCACCACGCTTGGAAATATCGGCGTGAAAGAGCCCTTTCAGCTGGTGATTCTGCAAGGAGGTGCGGGCGAACCCCTTTCCGCCGCGCGGCGGGCGCGGTTCAGAGAAAAGGCGATCGAATACAACAAGATTATTTCCGCGCGGGGTGGCAAGACCGCCCTCTACATGACTCACGCCTATGTCAGTCCACATGAGAACGCAAAGCCGGAGAACATCGGGCTGACCGCGGATCTTTATGTCTCTGTCGGAAACGAGATCGGCGCACTGGTAATACCCGTCGGCCTTGCATTCGAAGAGGCCTACCGACGCAAGCCCGACATCAAGCTACACAACGAAGATGGAACGCACCCCGCACTCATCGGCACTTATCTGGCGGCCTGTACCGTTTATGCAAGTGTCTACGGCAAGTCGCCCGTTGGGAACAAGTATGACTATCACGGAAGAATCGACAAGGAATCCGCCGCGTTTCTTCAGCAGGTCGCGGCGGATACGGTAAAGAAGTTCTACGGCCGATAATGTCAGGGTGAGGGCGACGTCGATCAGAGTGAAATGGCTTCTGAATCCATTTACGTTCGCGGGGAAATGCGAGCTTGATCCCCATGGCGCTACCTAAAGTTCACGTCAAGTGCCAGGTGCTACAAATTGCGAAAATCATTAAACTGTCGCCCCCGCGAAGGCGGGGGTCCAATTTAACCGCTTATCACTTAGGCCCCGGAATAAATCCGGGGTGACAATCGTGAGGTAGCGGCATGGAGGGCAGCCTAAAGTGTTTGGCAACAATTCGCGTCGGTACGTTTTGTTGTTGCCCGCAATAACCAAAAACTGTCGCCCCCGCGAAGGCGGGGGTCCAATTTAACCGCTTATCACTTAGGCCCCGGAATAAATCCGGGGTGACAATCGTGAGGTAGCGGCATGGAGGGCAGCCTAAATTGTTTGGCAACAATTCGCGTCGGTACGTTTTGTTGTTGCCCGCAATAACCAAAAACTGTCGCCCCCGCGAAGGCGGGGGTCCAATTTAACCGCTTATCACTTAGGCCCCGGAATAAATCCGGGGTG
>JANPBQ010000012.1:0-2225 GCA_031430555.1 Betaproteobacteria bacterium | reverse complement strand
ACCCCGCTAAAGAATCCCCCAACTTCACAACATGAGCACCATGAAAAAACTCCACCTCGCTGCAACCGCCTCCTGCCTCCTGCTATCTCTGGCCAGCAACGCCGCTGTAGAGAAAGTCGAAATCCGGGAGCGTGTACCGTTTGCTGAGGGCAAGGCATTTGGCGATGTCGGCGCTTACGAGAAAATCCGCGGAGTCGCGACTTTCGCGCTCGACCCCAAACTTGCCGCCAACGCCAGCATAGTTGATTTGAAATACGCCCCGCGTGATTCAAAAGGTCGAGTCAAATTTAGCAGCGAATTCGTGATGCTGCGGCCGACACACGGCAAGCCCTCAACACTGCTGTACGACGTCAATAATCGCGGCGGCATCGCCATCCTTGGCCAAGTGAATGGCAAGAGCCCCACCAACAACGACCCCACGACAGTCGCCGACGCCGGTGATGGCTTCCTGATGCGTCACGGTTTCACGTTGCTGTTCTCTGCGTGGACGTGGGATGTGGCACCTCAAGCGCCTGGCGCGAAACCCTTGGTGTTCACGTCACCTATTGCGAAAAGTCCTAACGGCAAGCCCATCACCGGCAAGGTCTACAACGAAGTCATCGTCGACACACCGACTGAAATCGCGACCTACGCTGGTATCCGCGGACTCACTTATGAGCCAGCCACGCCGAACGACCCGAAAGCCGTGCTCACCACGCGCGATCGGCCCGATGGAAAACGTACCGTGCTGCCTCGCAGCCAATGGCAGTTCGTCGCCCCCGAGCGCGAAGGTGGCCCGGGCCGCTTAAAACTAGAAGGCAGCTTCCAGCCGGGAACAATCTACGAATTGACGTACATATCGCAAGACCCACGTGTGACCGCCGCAGGACTGGCAGGCATTCGCGACCTGCTCGCCTATTTCCGCGATAACGCCTTTGAAGGCGCTGCACCACCAAAACAAGTCCTGATATTCGGTATAAGCCAATCTGGCCGATTGATTGGCCGAATGATGCATGATGGCCTCAATGTCGACGAAACAGGCAAACTCGCCTTCGACGGCGCGTATATGCAAGTGCCGGGCGCCGGTGGCTCGGCGGGTTTCAATAGTCGTTTTGTACAACCAACACGTGCTCCTTCGATGCTGCAGGAGCACGATTACCCTGCAGATAGTTTTCCGTTTACGTCTGCACCAACGCGCGACCCCGTAACTGGGAAAATTGCGTCGACGATGGACCGCGCCGCAGACGCAAAGGGTCGACTGCCGAAGGTGGTAATAGCCAATACTTCCGCCGAATTTTGGAATCGTGGTGCGTCACTCATCGCGACGACTCCCGATGGCTCCAAAGACGTCGCCCCGGCGGCTAACGTTCGTATCTACGGCTTCATGGGTGCACAGCATTATGTTGGCCGTTCGAAGACACGTGCGCCTTATGTGAACTGTGTTTCGACCACCGACCACTACCTGCCGATGCGCGCGCTCATCCTGGCGCTGGATACATGGGTCAGCGGCGCAACACCACCGTCAAGCGCGTATCCGCAAATTGCGGATGGCACTCTAATTACAGTCGATAAATACCGTGCCGCGTTCCCAACGGGCTACGGTATCGTGCCGCCCCTACAAAACTTGCGTGAGCCAAGGCTGAATTTTGGCAAGCGTTTTGCCAAAGAGGGCATCGCCAATGTGGTGCCGCCCGTAAAGGGCAAAGCCTATGAAACGCGCGTGCCGGCACCGGATGCCGATGGTAATGATCGCGGCGGCGTGAGGATGGTCGAGTTACAAGTCCCGCTTGGCACCCATACCGGCTGGAACCAACGCGCACCCGAAACGGGCTTCGGCTGGTCTACTTCCCGATTTGATGGCAGCTTTGTGCCGTTCGCACGCACACTCGATGCGCGCAAAGCCTCAAGCGATCCAAGACTCAGCCTTGCCGAACGTTATCCGACGCGCGAAGACTTTGTGGAGAAGGTGAAAACGGCGGCAGCAGCACAGGTTGCGGCGGGCCTGCTTCTCAATGAAGACGTTGAGCGCAACGTGACCAAACACGTCAGCTTGTACGACCGCATGTTAAAGCGCGAGTCGAATGATCAGAGCTGTAACTATTTGTTTGCGGACTAGTTCGTGGGCAATGGATATAGCGCCAGCCAATCAGGCCGCCGGACGGAAAGCGGACATTGAGCTTGTTGCTTTGTCAAGGTGATCGCACTTGTAGTTTGAACGTGGCGTATTGTTGTGTAGCGAAATTGAA
>JANPBQ010000011.1:0-18047 GCA_031430555.1 Betaproteobacteria bacterium | reverse complement strand
GGAAGCGCGTACCGCGAGGGAATAGATCGGCGCTTCCTTAACCTTGCATGCACACTTCGCAGGCCGCCATGTAAGATTCAGGTTGTTTTTTTCATCACCGTGAAGATAACCAATGCAAAAGCTCCTGGCGTCCGTATTCCTACTTGGCTTGATCGCTCCCACCCACGCAGCACCACCCGAAAAAGACCCAAGCATCACAAAAATCGTCAAAGAAATTTCGGCAAAGAATATCGAATTGACGATCCGCAAACTAGTGAGCTTCGAAACCCGCAATTCGCTTTCCGACACCACGAGCGACACCAATGGCATCGGTGCTGCGCGGCGCTGGATCAAATCGGAACTGAAACGTTGCAGCGCAGCCAACGGTGGTCGCATGAAAGTCGAATTCGACGAACATCTTGCCCCCGTGAGCCCGCGAATACCGAAGCCGACGCCGATCGTAAACGTCGTCGCAACGCTGCCCGGCGAACAAGCCGAAAGCCGTGACCGCATCTATATTGTCAGCGGCCATTACGACTCCATGCGCGGCTCGCCGCTCGATGCCGACGGCTTCGCACCCGGTGCGAACGACGACGCCTCGGGCACGGCGGCGGTCATTGAACTCGCCTGCGTGATGTCGAAATACAATTTCAACGCGACCTTGATCTTCATGACCGTCGCCGGTGAAGAACAAGGCCTGCTCGGCTCGCGCTTTTTCGCGCAGGCCGCGAAAGCCAAGGGCCTCAATATCGCCGGCATGATCACCAACGACATCATCGGCAACACCAAAGGATCGGATGGCAAGGTAGTGAAGAACCGCGTGCGCTTGTTTGCGGAAGGCGTTACGCCGATGAAGGAAATGAGCGACGAGATGTTGACCTTGATCCGCACCGGCGGAGAGAACGATTCTGGGCCGCGACAATTGGCGCGCTTCATCAAGCAGGCGGCAGAGCGTCATGTGCCGAAGATGACCGTCGATATTATTTATCGCCGCGATCGTTTCCTGCGTGGCGGCGATCACTCGCCGTTTCTCGACGCAGGCTTTGCGGCGGTACGATTCACTGAGCCCAACGAAGACTTCCGCCACCAGCATCAGAACGTGCGGATGGAAAATGGCGTGCAATATGGTGATCTGCCGGAGTTTGTCGATTTCGCCTATGTAGCCGATGTCGCGCGCGTGAACGCCGCCGCTCTTGCATCGCTCGCGAACAGCCCTTCCGCGCCGCGCGAGGTGCAAATGGAAAATCTGTTTCTGGAAAACAACACCACGTTTCGCTGGCAGGCCAATCCTGAGCCGAATGTGAGCGGCTATCGAGTATTGTGGCGCGACACCACTGCACCGTTCTGGCAACACTTTGAGGACTTCGGCAATGTCACGCGCGCGACTGTGGTCGGCGTGTCGAAAGACAATGTGGTGTTTGGTTTGCAGGCGCTCGACAAGGCTGGCAATACAAGTGTTGCGACATTTCCGAAACCGTTTCGGCCGTAGTGCATTTCACACAGGTGGTTCTATTCCTTTCGGAATCATTTCTTCACGGATTTTGTGAAATAGTTCATAGAAATCATGTCGGCATTGCGACATGATTCGTACGTTGCGGAGAACACGTGACACACTTTAGGGCAGGAAGAGGCCGCGTTTAGACGATACAGAATTTCAGGCGCACATCTGGACCCTGAATCTTGGGACGCCGGAACATCAAAGGGCACCACGTGGTGCCCTTTTTTTCGCCTGTTCCGCGCGTTTTTCTCGCCTGCCTTTTGGCGATTGCATTCGCGGACGAATCAGGCCGAATCCACTTCCGCATCGCTCGCCGGCTCGGCACGGTACTCCAGAATATCTCCCGGCTGGCAATTCAATCGCGCGCAGATATTTTCAAGCGTTGAGAATCGAATGCCCTTGACCTTGCCCGATTTCAACAGCGAAAGATTTTGTTCCGTGATACCCACGTACGCCGCAAGATCCTTGGATTTCATCTTGTGGCGCGCGAGCATCACATCGAGATTGACGATGATGGCCACTAGACGAATCCCTTGTTTTCTTCGGCGATTCGACGGCCTTCTTCCATCATCCGCGCGATCAGGAAAAATAGCGCGCACATCAACAGCACCGCCATGTCATCGCTCGACAAGTTAATTACCGCGCGCCCATCATGGTGGCCGAGCACATGCGCGAACACGGCGACACGCGCGTGCATTGCGGCCAGCGAAAGGAGTTTGGCGAGTAGCAACAAGCCCGCGAATGCGCGCAAATGCCCAACAGTCTCGCGCTCGAAAAATTCGCCTCGCAGGAAGCCTCGCAGCATCTTGTCCAGTCGGTAAAACGCCCACACCAGCACCCCAAGATAAGGCACGCTGATCGCACTCAGCAGTAGCCGATCGCCGATCGGCAGACTGCTCAGCGTGTGGATGCCGAGCCCCGCAAGATGAAACTTGGGCATGACCGGGTGATGCAGTTGATTGACGCCAGGCCAGAACCAGGTCAGGACATAAATCATGAGTACACCGGACACAAACACGGCACCGCCAATGCGGATCATTTGGCAAAGCCGTCGAATACCGGGCGAAATTTCATTCATCGTTGTCTTTCAACAAATAGTTATTGTAAAACGATAATTTATTATGATAATCTAGCCATTCTACGCTTTTTGAGCGGGTGGGGCTTTGATTATTTTTGAACCCTCCAATGAGCCAACCGGAAGCCAACCTAATCGCAACGTTTATTGCCAAGGAGCAACGAATGAGTCACCCAATTGTTGCCGCACTTTCCGCCGCCGCGTTGCTATCGATGCCTGTGGCATTCGACGAATCCGCCGCACCCTCGCGCCTGATGTTGGCCGATCTGCGAAGTTTCTTTCACGGCGAGCCCGCAACGCCACCCAAAGCGCCGCCGCCCAAACAACTCGCGACTGTTTCCATCGCACAGGGCGTCATGAGCGATCCGCAAATTGACGCTTTTCTGCGAGCGCTCGCCAGTGCGATCAAGGCGCGCGACGGCACGCCGATGTTGGCGCAACTCTCGTCCCAATACACGATCGACGATTTGCCTTCGGATCGAAAACCCGGCGAGTTTTTCCAGCAGGCCGTCGAGCGAATTCCCGGGCCGGTGGAAATTGTGATCGTGTCGATTGAAAAACGCGATGCACTGCGCATTGCCAAAACCGAGTTTCGCTACGGCGACAGCAATGTCAAACCAAAAACATTTCGCTTCGATGCTGCCGCCAAATTGGTCTGGTCCGATTTGTTTGCGCTGAAGACCCAACGCGTCGGTGCATGATGGAAGGCCCCATCGTCGCTCCACATCCCACCGCGCAACCGCACACCGATGCACAGTCGTCATTGATCGACATTCGCGACGCTGCAAAGTCATATTTGGTGCGCGGTGGCCAAACCTGCCATGCCGTTCGCAGCGTGACACTATCGATTGCCGCGGGGGAATATGTGGCCGTACTGGGCAAATCCGGCAGCGGCAAGTCTACTCTGCTGAACTTGATCGCCGGCCTCGATCGCGCAAGCGCGGGATCGCTGCGGGTGGCCGGTCATGAACTTTCGGGAATGAACGAAAATGCGATGGCCCTATGGCGCGGCAAAAACATCGGCGTGGTCTTCCAGTTTTTTCAATTATTGCCAACGCTGACCGTTCTGGAAAACATCATTCTCGCGATGGAACTGGTCGGCACGATTCCCGTCGCGGCGAGGCGCGCGCGTGCGATGGCGTTGCTTGAGTTGGTGAATTTGCCCGAACAAGCGATGAAACTTCCCTCGACACTTTCCGGCGGGCAACAACAGCGCGCCGCGATTGCACGCGCGCTGGCCAACGATCCGCCGATCGTGCTCGCCGATGAACCGACCGGCAACCTCGATACCGAAACCGCCGTCGACATCAATGTGCTGTTTCAAGGTCTCGCCGCGCAGGGCAAGACGCTGTTAATCGTCACCCATGACGCGAACCTCGCCACCACCGCGCACCGCGTGATCGAATTACGCGATGGTGTGGTGGTATCGGATCGTGTGGGAGCAGGGGCGGTAGCAGGCGCGGCGTCATGAGCATGCGCTGGCGAAAAATTCTCGGCGATGCGCGCATGTATGGCGCGCAGATCGGCGCGATCGCAATGGTGCTGGTGCTGGGCGCAGCAGGCGTGGTGGCATGCATGAACGCGCAGGCAGTTTTGAAGCGCGAAATCGCGCTGTCTTTCGCGGCAGCCGCAGTGCCGGATATCGCGCTATGGTTCGACAAGGTTGAACCCGACGTGATGAAGGTCGTCGCGGCGCGCGATGGCATCGCGGCGACCGATTCGCGCCGCATCTTCTACACGCGCGTGACCGCGAATGACGGTACCTGGCTGCCGATGCGCGTGACGGTGATGCGCGATTTTTCGACGATGCGCCTGGGCGTGATTCACCTTGATCGCGGCACCTGGCCGGAGAACGACGGCACGATATTGATCGAGCAATCCGGGCAAACGCTGCTTAACATCACGGCACCGCTCAGCATTCGCACACCCATGGGCGACATCGCCACGCTGCCGGTCGGCGGATTTGTACACGATCCCGCGATTGCGCCGAGCACACAGGAACGCCTGATCTACGCCTACATGACGCCGACGACGGCCGCGCGCATCGGCCAAAACCCCAACCTCGATCAATTGCTCGTGAAAATGGACTATCGCGCTTCGGCAGGCGACGCGTACGAACTCGGCAACCAACTATCCGCCGAGCTTGCGCGCCAGGGCACGCCCGTGTTGCGGATGGAGGTATTGCAAAATACGCATCCGCACGAATTGCTGATGACCGCCATGTTGCGCGTGCTGGGCGTGCTCTCAATGATTGCCTTCACCTCCAGCGCGGCACTCGCCGGCTACATGGTCGCGGCATGGATGCGGCGCGAAACCCGCCAGGTCGGCATCATGAAAACGCTGGGGGCGCGTTCGCATCAGATCGCCGTGCAATATCTCGCGATGGTCACGCCAATGGTGCTGCTGACGGTCGCGGTCGCGCTGCCGTTGGGTGCGCTCGCCGGGCGCGCACTGATCGCCTATCACGCGGTATCGCTGAACATCGATATCGCCGATTGGTCACCGCCAGGATCCTTGCAACTCAGCGAAATTGCGCTCGCGTTCTGCATTCCGTTGCTGGCGATGTTTTTCCCGATCGCGCGCGCCGCACGCATGACCGCGCATGCCGCGATTCACGATGCCGGCATCAGCGCACCACCACGCGCCGGCACACTCGCCGCGCGCCTCGTCAAGTTTCCCGGTCATGTGCGCTGGACCTTTGCGCTGCGCAACAGCTTTCGCCGCCCTTGGCGGTTGCTGGCGATGTTGCTCGGCTTGGCGGCCGGCGGTGCGCTGCTGCAAATATCGCACAGCAATTACGAAAGCCTCATGCGCGTGGTCGAGACCAGCCTCAACAATCAGGGGCACGATATGGATGTATCGATGCTGCGCGCCGCACCCGCGGCGGAACTGGAGGCCATCGCACGCAGTGTGCCGGAGGTCGATATCGCCGAAGCGTGGCGGCGCGTAGGCGTCGGGTTTTCAATGCTTAATAAGGTTGTCGCGGCACCCGCGGAAAAACCGACGGATCAAAATCGGCGCATCGCAATGACCGGCTTCCCGCCAGACACGCAACTGTTTCGCCTGCCGCTTGCGCGCGGACGCATGCCGCAATCCGGTGCCCGCGACGAAGTGGTCATCACACGCGCCGCAATCGATCAATTTCCCGAACTGCAACTCGATCGCGCCATTGAATTGCAATATCGCGAACGCAAACACGACGTGAAAATCGTCGGGGTCGTGGAGCAAATCGCGGCACCTGCGATGTACGCGGGATTCGCCACTTTCGACGCCGCCACCGCGCTGGGTGACGCCTCTTCCATTGTTCGCCTGCGTGCCAAACCCGGCCAGATCGAGCCGGCAGTGGTCGCGCTGGACCGCGCTTTTCTCGATGCGCGGCGCGTACCCACACAAATCATTTCCCGCGCCATGGCGCGCGACAGCCTCGATGAACACGTCAAGGTCGTCGGCGATGTGGTCCGCATGGTGGCACTCGCTGCCGCACTCATCGGCGCGATCATTCTCGCTGCCGGCACCATCCTGAATGTGAACGAGCGGCTGCGCGAAATCGGCATCCTCCGCACCTTGGGTGCCACGCCGGGTCGTATCCGCGCGTTGTTCCTGGCGGAGGGCGGCGCGATCATCGCACTCGCGGTGATATTGGCGATGGCGATTGCAATTCCGCTAACCCTCGTGATGTTGAACGTGGCCGAGATGCACTTGCTGCATGTTGCGGTGCCGTTGAAATTTTCCTGGTTCGGCTTCGCAATTTTGTGCAGCGGCGCGTTGGTCGTGCTGCTTGCGGTCTGGGTCGCGTTGCGGCATGCGTTGAAGCGGACGGTGCGGGAGACGCTGGCGTATGAGTAATGCCAAGTTCACGCACGTTGGTTCGGACACGCTTGGCTGACTATCGATCTTCGCGCGTATGCCATAGCCGCAAGATCGTGATTACGTCGCGGTCGAGCGCGTATCGAATTTCGTAATCGCCAATCAACACGCGCCGTACTTCCATTGGCGAAAACTGATCCAGCTTGTGGCCGATGCGAGGATGAACGGGGAGCTTCGCGACGCCCGCAACGATTGCTGACACCGTTTGCGCAGCCGCGTCGGGATTCACATGGGCAAGGAATGCATGTAACCGTTGCAAATCCGTTTGCGCTTTGCTGGTCCAGCGTAACGTCATTTGCGACGCTTCACTGCTTTCGTCGCAGTCAAGGTCGTCGCCCACATCTCAATGGCAGCATGATCCACGATCCTGCCCGCACGCAGGTCGACCAACCCTTCGCGGGTCAACTGATCGCGTCGCTCTTCGAGCAAGACATACTGTTCCAGCGCCTGCTTCACCACCCACCCCTTGGGCCGATCATGACGCTCTGCGTAAAGATCGAGCTTCTCCGCGAGAGCGTCAGGAATATGGGCGGTCACTACTCTCGTTGTCATGGGGTCTCCTGCAAGTTCAATCAAATTGATTAAGATTGAATAATACAGATTATGTACACTGCCGTGCAACGGAGTTAGCGCAATGCTCCGTCGAGCAGGTTCGGCTTCCTGCCCAATCGCGCATCCCTGTTCGCTGAAGTGCATTCCGCCAAGCTCAATGCCGGCAAGAAGCCCCATCACTGGCAGCGACCGCTTTTTTGAGGCCGAACAGATACTGTTCAACACCGCGATGGCGCGCAAAGCAGGCTGAGGCAAGGATATCCCCGATATGCTGGGTAATGAAGACTGGAACTACGCTGCGTTTACGACCGCCAAACAGCATCGTTCCGGTGTGAATCAGGCGGAGTGTCTGGCGTGCCATAAGCCGCTGGACAAGGTGAGCTTTACGTTTACGCTGGAACAGCTTGCGGCGGTGGCGAGGAAAAATAGTTTGGCCATATCGAGAACTCTAGAGCTGGCGCGGTTTTTTGCATGAAAACGCTCTGGATGCCGCGCCCATTATAGAGTTTGCGAGCGCAGTATGACTTAGGGTTGTCGCGTTTCTCGAATTCCCAAAGGTTGCAATTAGTCTATTTCATGCTTACCCGCGGCTAGCTTAATTTACCGTCACATTTGCAAATGTCTGCTATCGACCCAAAGCGGAAGTAGGATTTTCTCTGAAGCGGTCATTCCCGTTTGATCGCGGATCAGCAGATGCATTAGAGCGTCGCCAACAACTCCTTGGCAATCACCGCGCCATCCGATTCTGGCGATTTTTTCAATAACACTACGAGCTTTTGTTTCGCGTCCCCAACCCGCTTGCGCTCGACTAGTGCGTGCGCCATATGCACATAGTTCAGATCGCATTTCGGCACCGCCGCAATGCCTTTTTCCCACTCCGTGAACGCCTCGACGTCCCGTCCATGCTTGAACAGAATAGTCCCGGCCGCGTCATAGGCCGTGCAGAACGTCGGGACGCGGGCGTAGGCGGTATGCAAGTTCGCGATGGCTTCGTCGACGCGGCCAGTTGGCGCAAGGACATCGCGCGCTAGGCGAAGGTAGTCTCCGCTCCTGGCATTGGCCTCGACGGAAAGGTTTTGACGAAGCAGTGCTTCCGCCTCGCGATATTCGCCTTTGTTGGCGTGCATCACGGCTCTCGCGGCTCGGGCAAGCCGATTTTCGCCGGGTGCTACTTTCATTGCTGCGCCATATGCGGCAAGCGCGGCCTCGTGTTCGCCCAGGTCGGACAACCGGATTGCGTAATTGAAATCAGGGTAAGTATTTTTGGCTATCAAGTTGGCGGCAGTCGCTTTCGCCGCCGCGTCGCGGGCCTTCTGCTTGGAGCCGGGGATGCAATTGACGCCCGCTTTCCGCAATGCCAAGGTAGTTCCATTGGAAGGGTATGTCTGCGTTCAACTGTGCCAGTTCGTGCAACGATGCCGTCCCTTTGGCCTGGCGGTATTCGCAACTGGCTTCGTACCGTGCGTGGCTGACCTGTACCTCCAGTTTCAACGCAGCACCCAGCCGATCGAGTTCCGCAAGCGCCACCTGCGCACGCGCGCAATCACTCGTATTCATCGATAGCCTGAAGCGCGCGAGTTGCGCGAGCGACTGGTTTTCCTTGCCAATGTCGAGGCTGGCCGCTTTCACGAACATCCGGTCGGATGCCTGTGCGTCTCGCTCATACAACGCGCCGGCAGTAGCGAGATAAGGCAACCCGAATTTGGGGTCGAGTGTCCGCGCACGATCCCACGCGATGAGTGCGGCTTCATCCTCCGCATCCAATCGTTGCAACGCCCTGCCATAGGCGTAATAGGCAACGCTCAGCGCGCTGGAGGTGGTGCCGGCATCAACCGCCTCCATGCGCCGCACCAGCTGCGCCACCTTTTCGACATCGCCGGGCTCTTTTGCGGTCAGGCCCCAGTAACTCGCCAGCACGACAGGTTGAGTGACTTCAAAAACATAGTCAGCGAGTTCTCCCATGAGGGATTCCCAATTGGCAAGCTTTCCCTTTGCCACTCGCGGCGGTTTGCCCTGCACCCTTGCCCGGATGGTGACATCCTCTCCATCGACCAGCATTTCACCATCGACGGCGATTTCCCTGCCCGTAAGCGAACGCAAATAACGTAACACCGACTGCAGCGTGAATTTCGTATCCGGCACCGCGACATCGCTGCGATGTTCGCTCCAGGCGCTCTTCAGCTCGCCGGCATCCAGCGTAGTCACGGTGGTGCGGCGCTTGATGAGTTCATCGAACAGATTCTGTGCGACCACTTGCCCTGTGATGCCGCGATCGCCCAACTTTTCCGGGACACTGAACGCCGCGATGGACAACGTTTCTTTGTAAGCTTCGCGCACGATCAGCAACGTCAGTATGGACAGGGCCACAATCACGCTGAGCGCTATCACGAAATTGCGCAACAGGATCAAGCGCTTGTTGACCCACTCGAACTTGCTGGCTCGCCCGATCAGGTGCAGCTCGTGCCGCACATCAGTCACCAGTTCGGCGATGCCCTCGACGCGAACGCTGGCCATAGTTGGCGCGCCCGCGGGTATTCCGCCGTTGGTTGCAGGCGGCAGCGAGGACTGCGGCGCGGAAGTCACCTCCGTTTTGGAATCCGTCGTCGGATTACCTGCCTCTGGTTTCGGTGCATCTGCCATCTTTACCCCGCAATTAAAAGGTGAAGCGCAAGTATCCATACGCCTCTCGTAGCACAAATGGCTGATGAGGCGCGCCGAATGGCGATCTTAGTATCGTCAGTGAATCGCTACGCGTATAACCCCCGTTTTAAAACTTTGTTTTGTACTTCTGAAAATCCGGATGCTTCGGCTCAAGCTCTAGCGCCTTGGCGAATTTTTCTTTTGCAGCATCGGCATTGCCAAGTGCTACCAACGACTCGCCCCATTTCGCGTAAGGCTCTCCCCATTTCGGGTCCTGAATCAGCGCTTCCTCATATTTTTTTATCGCGCCCGCGAAATCGCCTTTTGCGGCAAGCATCTCGCCCCAGTAGAAGAGTGCGCCGTCTCGCTTGTTGATCTCGCCTGCTTTCTTGAACTGCTCTTCTGCACCGACGTCGTCGCGTTGCAGCGCCAGTGCGCGTCCCAATCCCGTGTAGCCGGCGGCATGCTGCGGTGCCTGCTTGATAACTTCACGAAATATTTCGGCCGCGCGGGCAGGCTGGCCGCGCCGGATATGGATTTCTCCGAGCAAGCGTAGGCCAAGCGCCGGTACGCGTTTAACGTGTCTCTCCGCCTCTCGTTGCGCTGCATCGAGTTCTCCTTTGCCAATCAACGCGATGATCCGTGCGCCATGGCTGTGGAGTGATCCCAAAGTGATCGCCTTGTTTGCACTGACCAGCGCCTCATCGTATTCGTGCGCACTGTTCAACAGTACCGCTTGCCGATAGTGACCCTGCGGTCCCAGCGGATCAACAGCAAGATAGGTCTCTACGACCGATCTTGCGCGATCAAATTCGCGAAGCACCAGGAGCGCATTGAGCTGCGCACCCATCGCATATGAACGCATTTCAGGATCCTGCGTCTTTGTGACGAGTCGCATCATCTGGTCGCCGACAGCGAGGGCAGCCTGATAGTCGCCGCGTACGATCAACAGGCGGTTCTGATTCATCATCGCAACGCGCTCCTGCGGATTGAGCGCCAGCGCTTTCTGACTGAAACGCTCGACTGCGACCAGATCTCCCACATCAAAACTTCCTTCTCCCAACATTCCCCACACGTACGGATCGTTTGGGTAAAGTGCGGCGCGTCGCTCCAGGCGTTTGGTCGCCTCATCACGCCGGCCCTGCGTGCGCAGCGCAAAGACAATGCTTTCCTCCGCGCGCGAAGTCTTCGGCGAGGCCAAAATCGATTCTTCCCACTTGACGAACGCCCCGGTTCGATCGCCTTTCGCCAGCAGCAGGGTACCCCACAGGTGCAGTCCTTCGGCAACCTCTTCAGGATTATCGGATTGCGTCGCCTTGGTGACAGCCTGCAATGCGCCCGCGATGTCTTTGTTGAAATAGCGGAACTGCCCCACAATGAACGGATGAGATTCCAGCATGATGTGCTCGGCGGCCTTCAGCATCAGACCGTCCAGATCGTCGATATTGCCGACGATTGTTTTGTGCGAATTGCCACGGATGCGCACCGTCAGCGCCACTTCCGATCCCTGACCCATGAGTTCGCCATCGACGTAGGTGTCGCGTCCCAGCAGCCCACGTACATAGGCAAATACGGCACCTACTGTCAACTTGCTTTCAGCGATCGTCAAGTCCGCATCGGATTTCCAAACTGACGGGTTTATGTCTCTTGTGGATAGCCGCGTGAGCGTCTGGCTTCGGATCAACGTCATTTGATCCACCAGTTTCTTGCCCAGCACCCTGCTGGTAAAGCCGCGTTCCTCCAGTGAGGTTGGCACATCGAACCCATTGATCACCAGCGCCTTCTTGGTGAGCTCACTGATGGCGACGACCACGATCAGGATCGTCACCAGTACCAACAGGCTCGCGATGATTACATTGCGCAGCACCAACAGCCGCTTGGAGACCCAATCGAATTTGTGGGTACGCGAAAGCAGTTGCAATTCATGATCGATACCGTGCAGGGTCTGGCTTAGGCCGGGGATGGTGACGGAAACTTCTCTCTGCGTATTGGGTGTGGCATTACCCACCGCTGTGTGGGTAGTTGGTGCGCTGGCCAGCAACGCAGCGGTTTCTGGTGCGCTGCCGAATTCTTTGGTGGTTGCTCCCTCGCTGGGCGCAACACGATCAGATGTGGCTGGAGACTCAATCCCGTTCGTATTCCCAGATGCCGTCGTCATCGTGCAGCCTCCCAAATTCAATTCTTATGCAGAACCAGCATTGGTGGGCTTCTCGAAGCTTTTGCCTCAAACACCGCACCAAATGGCGATCTTCGTATTTGGGAACTTCTAATAACCCGTCGTCCCAGCGTAGGCTGGGACCCAGTCCGTTCCAAGTCGTTTAAATTGCGATGGACTGTATTCCAGCCTACGCTGGAATGACGAATTTTGGAGGTTTCGAGAAGTTCCCATCTACTTATTGGCATGCTTTCGGTCAGTTTCGCCAATCCTTCACGGTAGGGCAATGCGTCACCGTCAATGAGACTCTGCACGCGGGTCGAACGCATCCTGCAGGCCGTCGCCAAAAAAGTTCACCGCAATCACCGTCAGGAAAATCAGGGTGCCGGGATAAAAAGCCAAGGCAGGTGCCGAGGAGATCAGCTCCTGGGCATTCGTCAGCATATTTCCCCAGCTAGACGTAGGCGGCTGGATGCCCAGCCCCAGGAAGCTGAGGGTACTTTCGTACAAGATAATGGCACCAACCTGCAGCGTAATGGCGACGATGATGGGTGACGCGGTATTGGGCAGCACATGAACGGTCATGATGTGCCAGGCGCTGGCTCCTTGCGCCCGCGCGGCCAACACATATTCGCGGGCCATCAGGCTCATGGTCGATGCGCGCACCAGACGTGCGACCGTGGGCCATCCGACCGCCGCAATGATGATGACGATCCGGTAGAAATTTGCCGCCCCGGAGCGCGCGAATTCCTCGGAGAAACCGAGCTTTTGCAGATCGATCGCGGCAAACACGATCAGCAACGGCAGCGTGGGCAACGCAATCACGCCATCGGTCACGCGCATCAATACGGCATCGATGCGACCACGGTAATAACCGGCCAGCAATCCAATCACGGTGCCGATCAGTGCCGCACTCAATGCCCCGATAAAGCCGACCAACAGCGAAATGCGACCGCCGTACATGAGGCGCGCCACCACATCGCGGCCGGCCTCATCCGTGCCGAGCGGGTGACTGGCCGACGCCGCGCCGAAACGCGCCAACAAGTTAGTGTCATTGGCGTCGATACCCATCAGCCGCTCGTAAAGTGGTGCCGAAAAAGAAAACAGCATCAACAGCAACAGCACGACACCGCAAAACATCGCGGCCCGGTTTCGCGATAGTCGCTGCCAGCGCAATTGCCAGACAGACTGGGGGCGATCAGCAATCGTGGTGCCGACGGCAAGGCTATCGCCGCCGGTGAGGGACAAGTCAGTCATGTCAAAGATATCCTCGGGTCGAGCCAGGCATAGGCGATGTCGGCAAGCAGGTTACATACGAGCGTTACTGCGGTGACAAACAGCAATCCCATCAATGCCAGATTGAAATCGTTGCCCATGATGGCGTCGTAAATGAGTTTGCCCATGCCGCGCTGGGCAAACATCGTCTCGACGATCAGCGCGCCGCCAAGCAGGCTGCCAAAGCTCAGGGCCAGCACCGTTACGACCGGAATCATTGCGTTGCGCAATGCGTGGCGAAACACCACGCGCACGGGTCCCGCACCCTTGGCGCGTGCCGTGCGGATGTAGTCCATGCGCAAGGTCTCGATCATCGATGCCCGGGTAAAGCGCGTGAATCGGCCGGTGTAGGCGGCGGTCAACGTTAATACCGGCAAGACCAGATACTTTGCATGGTCGAGCACACCTCCCGGTCCGCTGATAGTGAACATGCCGCTGGCCGGCAGCCATTGCATCCGCACCGCAAGCAGGAAAATCAACATCAACGCGAGAAAAAACACCGGCACCGAAATGCCGGCAAACGAAAACAAATTGATGGCGCGGTCGAGCGCCGAATCTTTGCAAAGCGCTGCCACAATCCCGAGGATTATCGCCAGCACGCTAAACAACAGAAACGATACGCCGACCAGTTTGCCCGTCTGCAACAGCGCCGGGCCCATGATCTTCAACACCGGCTGCGTATAGGTTCGCGAATAGCCGAAGTCTAGCGTCGCGGCCGCTTGCAGCCAATGGCCGTAGCGCTGGATGAGCGGCTGATCGAGCCCGTACTGCAAGCGCAATCGGGCGACGTCCTCTGCGCTGTAACCCGGATTCGAGTTGACCATTTCATCGATCGGGTCGCCGGGCATGAGCCCGATCAGGCTATAAATCACAAACGACATCACCAATAGCACGATTGCGCTCTGGGCCATACGCGAAGCAATGAAACGGATCATGCTGTGCTCCCTTGCAGTCCTTGGTCAGTCCTTAAAATGACACGCAGCAAGCTGCTGTGGTCTACCGGGTGCTGCAACCAACACCGGCGCTTCGGTTCGGCATATTGCCTGCGCCTTGGGGCAACGCGGATGGAACGCACATCCGGACGGAGGCTTCAACGGGCTGGGTAAATCGCCCTGAATGGTGCGGCCACGGCTGCGGTGGCCTTGCCCGACGTGCGGAATCGCGTCGATCAGGGCGCGGCTGTAGGGGTGGCTAGGCCGCGCATAAAGATCATCGCGATTGGCCACCTCGACCAGGCGACCCAGATACATGACCGCCACCCGGTCGGCGAGATGATGCACGGCACCAAGATCGTGGCTGATAAACAAGAAGCTCAAGCTGCGCTTCTCCCGCAGTTCGCTCATCAGGTTCATGATCTGGCTCTGGATCGATACATCGAGCGCCGACAGCGGTTCGTCAGCCACCATCAAATCGGGTTCGGGCCCCAGCGCGCGCGCAATCGCGATACGTTGCCGCTGACCGCCGGAAAACTGGTGTGGATAACGGTTGAGCGCATCGACCGGCAAGCCAACCTGGGTGATCAGGTCACGGGCGCGTTGCTCGCGCTCGGCACGATTGCCGATGCCGTGAATGCGCAGTGGCTCGGTGATCACGTCGGATACCGGTAGACGAGGATTGAGCGAGTCGTTCGGATCCTGAAAGATCATCTGGATCGCGCGCCGCGATGGCTTGCGCTCGTTTATCGACATGCCGGCCAAATCTTGCCCCTTGAATCGAATCGCGCCAGAAGTCGCCGGATATAGCCCGACCAGCGCACGTCCCAGTGTGGTTTTGCCGCACCCACTCTCGCCCACCAGCGCCAGTGTCTCTCCGGGGAAAATCAAAAAACTGACATCGGTCACTGCCTGCAACACGGGTGCCGGGCCGCGCTTAAACCATGACGTTCGTGGCATGGCAAAGTGGACCGAGAGGTGTTCGACCTCCAGCAATGGCATCGTCATGGCACCGCCCGAAAGCACGCGACATCGTGGTTTGGCGATAGCGCTTGCAACGTCGGCACCTCGTCGCGGCACGACGGCATGACCTGCGCACAACGGTCGGCAAACCGGCAGCCCTGTGTCTTGACGGCAAGATTGGGCATGCCGCCGGGGATCACCGGTAGCCGCGATTGCCGGTGGGCGAGATTGGGCAGGGTATGAATCAGTCCCTGCGTGTACGGATGCCGGGGGGCCGCGAACAGTTCGGCCGTCGGCGCGCGCTCGACGATGCGTCCGGCATACATGACGATGATGTCGTCGGCCAGCTCGGAAACCACACCTAGATTGTGACTAATGAACTGGATCGCCATGCCAATGCGGTCCTGGAGTTCGAGCATCAGCTCCAATATTTGCGCCTGGATCGTCACATCCAGCGCCGTTGTTGGTTCATCAGCCAGTAGCAGACTCGGTCGGCAGGCAAGTGCCATCGCGATCATCGCCCGCTGGCGCATGCCACCCGACAACTGGTGCGGGTACGCACTAGCGCGAGTGCGCGCCGACGGGATGCCGACTTCATCGAGCATATCCACGGCCCGTTCGCGGGCGGCGCGGCGGTCAAGCTTCTGGTGCAACACCAACGTTTCGCCGATCTGGTCACCGATCGGCACCACCGGATTCAACGCGGTCATCGGTTCCTGAAAAATCATGGCGATTCGGTTGCCGCGGGTTTTGCGCCATTGTGTCTCGCTCTGTGCGAGCAAATCCTGCCCCTGAAAGCGTGCCGTTCCGCCAACCTTGCTGCTGCCGGGCAGCAGCCCCATCAGGGCCAACGCGGTAGTGGACTTGCCGCAGCCACTTTCGCCGACCATCCCCAACGTTTTGCCCGGCATCACCTGGTATGAGATGGCGTCGATGGCCTGTAGATGACCTCGGTCAGTGCCGAAACCGACCGACAGTCCATTCACCTCCAGTAACGGCGCTTCTGCTGCGGACGTAAACGCGTCCACGGCAACCGCTGCTTGTGTCAACGGACGCCCCAGGTCTCAATAAAAGAGGCGTTGTTGGGCGGGCGACCCGGCCGGATAACGCCCGTCAACCATTTGGGCGCGATGATCCGGTCGGTGGTGAAGTACAGCGGTAGTCTGGGTGTTTCATCGACATAGATCTTCTGTAACTCGATCCACAGCGGCCGGCGTTTGCCGGGATCCAGTTCGGCCTCGAGCTGGTTGGTCAGTTTGTCAAAAGCGGCATTGCTGAAACCCGAATAATTGGCACCAGAAAAATTATTGGCCGCCGTCGGAATTCCCACGCTTGCCAGCGTGTTGAGGGGTGGCTGCTCATGCAAGGCATTCCAGGCCGACATCGCCAGACCGGTGTATTGACGTTTCTTCACCGTCTCGCCGAAAAAAGTACGCGCCGGAACGTTTTTGATGACGACCTCGATGCCGACCTGTTTCCACTGGTTCTGCAGTACCTGTTGCACCAATTCACGCAGCTTGTTGCCAGCCGTCGTCACGAATTCAAACGACAAGCGCTGGTTCTGCGCGTTGACGCGAACGCCACCGGCACCCGGCTTGAAGCCGGCCGCATCCAGCAGCGCCTTGGCCTTTGCTGGATCGAATACGGTTTTCGCAATGCCAGGGTCATAACCTGCGTCCACTGGGGTCACCCAACTGTGTGCGACCGGATATTTGTTCTCAAATAACTGTTTAACGATTGTGTCGCGGTCGATGGCAAGTAGCAGCGCATGGCGAACACGCTTGTCTTTGAGCAGCGGATTGTTCAAATTGAGGTCAACTCTTTCGTAGCCAAGGGTAAGCGGGTAGTCAAACGTATATTTTTGTTGCATGGCCGGTTCCTTGGCCATCGCCAGCGCCTGGTCAATCGACAGCCATGTGGTGAAATCAATGTCACCGGAGCGAAGATTGGCTTCCAGCGTCGAGGTGTTTTCGATCACCTTGAACGTGATGCGCTTGAACGCGGGCTTTGCTCCCCACCAGTGCGGGTTGGGTTCGAACACGAAAAAGGAACCGGACTGGATTTGGGTGAGTTTGTAGGGCCCGTTCCACAGACCCGGTGTGGTCGGTTCGCGGTTATAGGTGGTGCGTTTATTGTATTCGGCAGGGCTCGGTAAAGATTTGACGACTGGTTCTTCCAGATGCGCCGGCAGCAATGCAAAATCATTCAGATTGGCGAAGTCGTAAGCGATTGTGTTCAGGTGCAGGATGAAATTCTTGGCATCGATTACCTCGACCCTGGAAATGCGCTGGAATATGCTGGGAAAGCCAAAGCCGCTTTCGGGCTTGCTGCCAACGGCCCATGTGAATGCCACGTCTTTGGATGTGATCGGCGTGCCATCGCCCCACTTGGCGTCCGGAAGCAAGGTAAATCTGACGGTCACGCCCTGTTTGCCCCCTCCTAGTTCGACCACCTTGGCACGTCCATTTGCGACGGTCGGCACTTCGGTGCACAAGAAACAATGTTGCTTGAAATCCGGGTCGTAGCCCGTGATGGGTCGGTAGCCGATGCGCAACACCTGATTCCTGACGGTCGTCGGCTCGATACCGGGATGAAGGCTGGGCGGGGATTGCGCCAAGCCGATCGTTAAATTATCCCTCGTCCCCTGCGACTGCGAAAGCGTCGGCACAAAAAGTACGCCCGCTGTAACCAAACCAACCCAGAAGTTTTTCATTCGAACGTCTCCCGTTTGAAAAGTTGGACGCTGGCTCGCAGAGTCAGCTAACGAACGTATAGACCTTTCCATTCATTAACGCAATATTCTTCAATCCATACTAGGCTTTATAAAACCCAGCTTATCGCGAACCGACAGTTGGCAAAATTTCAGTGACTTTTTGAATGACGGCTATGTATAAAGTCGGAGACGCCAACGTGTGACCGCTTCTGGCCGTTCAGCGACAATCAAACTACTCGTTGAAAGATGCCATTTCTTTCAATTTCGCTACACAACAATACGCCACGTTCAAACTACAAGTGCGATCACCTTGACAAAGCAACAAGCTCAATGTCCGCTTTCCGTCCGGCGGCCTGATTGGCTGGCGCTATATCCATTGCCCACGAACTAGTCCGCAA
>JANPBQ010000010.1:0-15912 GCA_031430555.1 Betaproteobacteria bacterium | reverse complement strand
GACCGTCGGTCGACCGCGAAAAGTCGATGGCAGCGTGATTGCGGCAGATCGAATTCTCGATGCGGCGGAGGATTTGTTTTCCAAGCGCGGATTCGATGGCGTGACAATGCGCGAAGTGGCCGAGCTCGCCAATCTTGACGCCGCGCTTGCACATTACTATTTCGCCACCAAGCAGGGATTGTTCGACGCGGTGCTGGAGCGTCGCGCCGAACTGGTTTTTTCTGAACGCATGGAAGCGTTCGATAGTTACGAGGCGGCCTCCGGCGACAAGGTCACCGTGGAGGGCGCGGTCGCGGCATTCCTGATTCCGTTGTTGGAGCGTGCGCGCAAAGGTGACGACGGCTGGAAAAATTATTTCCGCCTGATCGCGTTGGTCAACAATGACGCGTCGCATGTCGCGCAATCGATCATGACGTATTTCGATCCGCTGGTGCACCGCCTGATCGCGGCGGTAAAACGCGCACTGCCGGAGGCCCGCGAAGAGGAATTGTTTTGGTGTTTTCATTTTCTGACCGGTTCACTCACGCTCGCCCTTTCGCGCACCGGGCGTCTCGACCGCGTCAGCGGCGGGCTTTGCCGCTCGGATGATCTCGCATCAATTGAACCGCGAATGGTTGAGTATTGCGCGGCCGGCTTTCGCCGCGTGTGCGCGCCAAAAGTAAACCGGCCTTCTGCAAAAATCGGCAAGTCACATTGACTTGCCGGATTGAAGCGAACGTACCAGCGCGAAATTAAAAGCGATAGTCGATCGTCGCAGACACGGTGCGCGGATTGCCGTAGAACGCGAGCACACTGCTGTCGGCCACGGTGGGCAGCGTCGGGAAAAAGTAGCCCGCGACTTTGTAGCGCGTGTCATTCAAGTTCTTGCCGTGGATGCCGATGCGGATGCGATTGTCCGACGCGGTCCAGACAAGGCTGGCATCCCACAATGAGAACGCGCCCTGGTCGAGGATCGGTATCGCGACCTCGGTCTGCTGCGACTTGCTGCGATGCGAGACACTTGAGAGCAGCGACAACTTGCCAGAGCTACCCAACATCGCGAGCGGCCAGTCATAGCTTCCGCGCAGGCTTGCTGTCTGTTTCGGCGTGTTCTGGAATGCGCGCCGGCTTGCGAAATCGACACCCCCCGCGCCGATGAATTTGGTGTACTTCGCATCGATGTAACCGAACGTTCCCGACAAGTTGAACGCGTCGGTAATCTTCGCGGTCGCCTCAAGTTCAAAGCCGTTGATGCGCGCCTTGCCGGCGTTGGTGGTCACACCGGCGAAGCTATCGTCGACACCATCGCCGTTGGTGTCGATGGCAATCGAGCCGGGCACTTGCACGTCTTTGTAATCGCTATGGAAAAGCGCCGCGTTGGTCAGAATGCGGCCACCGTTGAATTGCGATTTCAGGCCAAGCTCGGTCGTCGTGATCTCTTCCGGTTCAAAGCCTTTCTTGGCTTGTGCCAATGGGAGCCTACCGCCGACGATGTTGGCACGAGGGTCGAAACTGCCACCTTTGAAACCCTGCGACACCGAGGCGTATAAATTTTGCGTTGCACTCGCTTTCCAGCTTGCCGACAAGCGCGGTGTGAATTTTTTGTCGGTGCGGTTCAAATCCGCCGAGGTCAAATTGGTGTCGGTTCGGAAAAGTACGGCGCCCGGATTGCCCATTCCCGGCGA
Organism: Betaproteobacteria bacterium; assembly: GCA_031430555.1. Taxonomy (GTDB): domain Bacteria; phylum Pseudomonadota; class Gammaproteobacteria; order Burkholderiales; family Usitatibacteraceae; genus UKL13-2. The sequence continues at coordinate 14,248 of JANPBQ010000010.1, read as the reverse complement.
GCCAGCGGTGCCCAGATATATTTGCCGCAAAATATTCGCCCGGCGCTCGTCTTCGGTGTAGCGGCCGCCGACGGCGACGCTGAACTTGTCGCTCACGTCGAAACTGGCATCCGCAAATACGGCCCAGGCCTTGGTATCGACATCGTCTTCCGTGAACGTGGAAGTGCCGAGCAGGCGCACATCGAATTTGTTGTATGCATTGGCATCAATGTAGTAAACGCCGGCCACCCCTTGCATCTTATTGCCCGTATAGGTCAGCTGAAATTCCTGGCTGAACTGCTTGTTTTTGTACAGCGCAGGCACGTCGAAGGTGACTTTGTTGAGCGAATCGAAATCGATCGGCGCGTAGGATTTATCCTGCCGTTTGGACGTCACCGATTTCAGCATCAGATCCGTCGACAGTTGCCATTCCACCAGCGCCGAGACGCCGCTTTGCGTGACTTGCTGCGTGTGGCCGAGTGCCAGCGTCAGGTTTGCCTGGGTGTTGTAGGTGTTGGCAAACACTTGTGTGCCGGTGCTGTTTTCAGGGGTGAGGCGATGGCCGTGTTTGGGATTGGAATCGTCGGTGGTGGTGTCGGCGGCGATGCGAATGAAGACCGAACTCGATGGCGTGAATTCAGCGCTGATACGCCCTGCCACGATATCTTTGTTGTAGTTCTCGTCGCCATTGGAAAGATTGGTTCCAAAGCCGTCGCGGCTGAATTTCGCCACGGTCGCACCGATGCGTGCGGTATCGGATACCGGCGTACTGCCGGTCACCACGACATCGAATTGTCCATAGCTGCCGAAGCTGGTTTTGACACGCAAATCGGTGGCCGATGCCAGTTTTCTCGTCACATATTTGACCGCGCCACCAATGGTGTTGCGACCGTATAGCGTTCCTTGCGGACCACGCAACACCTCGATACGCTCGACGTCGTAGATATCCGCAACGGCTCCTTGTGGACGCGCCAGATAGATATCGTCAAGGTAGATGCCCACACCCGACTCGAATCCCGCCACTGGATCCTGCTGGCCGACGCCGCGGATGAATGAGGTCAATGTTGAGTTGGTGCCGCGTGACGCGGATAACGTCGTATTTGGCAGCGATTGCGAAAGCCCGGTGATATCGACCGTGCCCGCTTTGGAAAGTTGATCCGCCGTATAGGCCGTCACCGAAATCGGTACATCCTGCAATGATTCTTCACGACGCCGCGCCGTGACCGTGACGACTTCAATTTTTTCACTGTCATCGGCTTTTGCGGCGGTCGGGCTTGCTGCCGGTGACTGCTGCGCAAACACGGGAACGGACATCGAGCCGACGCCGGCAAACAGCGCCGCAATGGCAATGCTCAGGGCTTTCGATTTCATGCATTTCTCCTCATTAAAGTTATCCGATGAAACGATTGTGCGAATCTTTGCGAAAGGCGTTGATCGTACTTCTTGCGGTGTTGTTGCCAACCCTCCCCGCACTTGCCGAAATTGCCCTGCCGCGTTAAAATTCATTAGTTGTTGAATTTATCGTAACAAAGTATTTTGCGAAGCGCAACTGCGGGATAACAAAAACGGCTGACGTGTGTTGCAATGCCGCAACAGAATCGTTTCGCGTTGAGGAGAGAACATAATGAAGACTCGCATCGGGATTGCCGCAGTCGCACTGTTCGTAATGTTCGTGCCGTTCGCGCCATCACTGGCATTTGCCCAAGGCAAAGACATCCGTGTCGCGTTCATTTTTGACAAGACCGGCCCGCTTGAAGCGTATGTGAAACAAACCCAGACCGGCCTGCAGATGGGTCTCGAGTACGCAACCAACGGCACTATGACCGTGGGCGGCAGGAAGCTGGTGCTCATCGAGCGTGACAGCCAAGGCAAGCCGGATGTGGCCAAACAGCAATTGGCCGCCGCTTACGCCGATGATCGCGCCGATATCGCCATCGGCGCGACCGGCTCCGGCGCGTCATTGGCAATGTTGCCGGTGGCCGAGGAGTACAAAAAAATCCTGCTGATCGAGCCCGCCGTGGCGGATTCCATTACGGGTGAAAAGTGGAACAAGTATATTTTCCGTACCGGCCGCAACAGCTCGCAGGATGCGATCTCAAACGCTGTCGCCCAGGATAAGTCCGGGGTCAGCATCGCCACGCTAGGGCAGGACAACGCGTTTGGACGTGACGGCGTGAAGGCGTTCAAGGACGCGCTGAAGCGGGCGAAAATTGTTCACGAAGAATATCTGCCGGCCGCTACCACCGATTTCACTGCGGGCGCGCAACGCGTGATCGACAAGCTCAAGGACAAGCCGGGCCGGAAAGTCATCTGGATCATTTGGGCGGGCACCGGCAGCCCGTTCAAGATTGCCGACCTTGACCTGAAACGTTACGGTATTGAAATCGCCTCCGGCGGTAATATTTTGCCGGCGATGTCGGTGTACAAGAATTTTCCCGGCATGGAAGGCGCCACGTACTACTACTACGACATTCCGAAAAATCCGCTCAATGCGGTGCTCGTCAATCGGCACATGGCAAAATTCAAAACGCCGCCGGATTTCTTTACAGCGGGCGGATTTTCGGTGGCGATGGCGCTGGTGACGGCGCTGAAAAAAACCAATGGCGACACCAATACCGACGCGTTGATCACCGCGATGGAAGACATGAGTTTCGATACGCCAAAGGGAAAAATGACCTTTCGAAAGGAAGACCATCAGGCGATGCAGGTCATGTACCACTTCAAGATCAAGGTCGACCCGTTGCTGGCGTGGGCGGTACCGGAACTGGTGCGAGAGATCAAGCCGGAAGAGATGAATGTGCCGATACGCAATGCGGGAATCAAGCGGTAGCATTCCACAGCGATACAAGTTGATAGTTTCCAATCGAAGGACAAGATAAATGATCCCCTACTTTCGCCATATCACCGCCGCCATCGGATTGTTCGCTGGAACGGCAAACGCCGTGCTGCTGCCGCAGCTCAATATCGACGCCGCACAGACAACCGTTTCCGGCGCGTCATCCGGCGGCTACATGGCGGTGCAATTGCACGTTGCCTATTCGGCGCGCTTCAAAAAAGGTGCCGCGATCATTTCCGGCGGACCGTACAATTGTGCAGAAGGCTCCGTCCTCAGCGCGCTCACGCGTTGCTTCGGCAAATTATCCATCCCGGTCGCTGATCTGGTCGCCACCACCCAACAATGGGCGAAGGACGGTGTGATCGATTCAACCGCCAATCTCGCCGCATCGAAGGTGTACCTGTTTTCCGCTGCCAACGACAGCGTGGTCAAGGAAGCGACGACGACTTCACTACAGACTTACTATCAAAGTTTCGTGCCGGCAACGAATATCGTTCACAAAAAGGACATCGCGAGTGAACACGCGTTTGTCACCGACCACTACGGCGCGACCTGTCTTACCAAGTCAACACCGTTCATCAACAACTGCGGGTTTGATCTGGCCGGTGCGTTGCTGCAACACCTCTATGGCACATTAAATGCGCGCAGCAGCGAACCCGCCGGCAGCTTGATCGAATTCGATCAGACGGCATTCGTCACCGGGCACGGCATGGGTACGAACGGCTGGGCCTATGTGCCAAAAACCTGTACGGCGGCAACCTCATGCCGCGTGCACGTCGCGCTGCACGGCTGCAAGCAAAACGCCACCGACGTAGGCCAGGAATTTGTTCGCAATGCCGGTTACAACCGCTGGGCCGACACCAACAACATTGTCGTGCTCTATCCACAAACCGGCAAAGGTGCCACCAACAGTTGCTGGGATTGGTGGGGCTACGACGACGCCAATTACGCGAAAAGGTCAGCGCCGCAGATGACGGCCATCATCGCGATGATTGACCATCTCTCGCGTAGCACCGCCACACCCGTCAAACGCTAGACGCCAAATATTTGCAATGGCACAACTGACCACGACCGACTTGACCATCCGTTTCGGCGGTCACGTTGCGGTCAATGCGGTGAGTTGCGCGTTTCACCCCGGCACGCTCACCGCCATCGTCGGCCCCAATGGCGCGGGCAAAACCACTTACTTCAATCTCATTTCCGGCCAGCTCAATGCAAGCAGCGGCAGCGTTTCATTGAATGGTCGCAGTCTTTCCGGCATGTCGCCTTCCGCACGCACGCGGGCCGGCCTTGGGCGCGCGTTCCAGTTGACCAATTTATTTCCCAATCTGAGTGTGCTCGAAAACGTGCGCGTCGCGGTGCAAGCCACCCACAAGGGTGCGCATCGCCATGGTCTCAACTTATGGAGCATCTGGAGCGATCATTCGGCGCTGACCGAACGCGCAGCCGAAATCCTCGAATCGGTCGCACTAATCGACAAGGCGAACAGCAATGTCGCGAGTTTGCCGCACGGCGACCAGCGTAAACTGGAAGTGGCGATGCTGATTGCGCTCGAATCGAGCGTGTTCATGTTCGACGAACCGACGGCGGGCATGAGCGCCGATGAAATGCCGGCGGTACTCAACCTGATTCGCCGTTTGCGCGAAGACAAAACCAAAACGATTCTGTTGGTCGAGCACAAGATGGATGTCGTGCGCGAACTGGCCGACCGAATCATCGTGTTGCATAACGGCTCACTGGTGGCCGATGGCGACCCGGCGGAAGTGATCGCGTCACCCATTGTTCAGGTAGCCTATCTGGGCATCGCGAAGGCTTCAACGTGAGCGAACCGCTTCTCACGTTGACGGGCGTGCATACCCACATCGGCGCGTATCACATCCTGCATGGCGTGGATTTGCTCGTGCCGCGCGGTCAATTGACGATGCTGCTCGGCCGCAACGGCGCGGGAAAATCCACCACGCTGCGAACCATCATGGGGCTGTGGCGCGCCTCGGCGGGGCACATCGCGTTTGCCGACAAAGACATAACCAGCCTGAGCACACCGCAAATCGCCGCGCTCAACATTGCCTACGTGCCCGAGACCATGGGCATTTTTTCAGATCTCACCGTGAAGGAAAACATGCTGCTCGCCGCACGCAACGCCCGACACGCGAGCGATATCGACGACACGCGATTAAAATGGATTTTTTCGCTGTTTCCGGCGGTGGAAAAGTTCTGGACGTATCCGGCGGGCAAATTATCCGGCGGGCAAAAGCAGATGCTCGCGGTTGCACGCGCCATCGTTGAGCCGCGCGAACTACTCATCGTCGATGAGCCCAGCAAGGGTCTCGCCCCCGCGATCATCAACAACATGATTGACGCCTTCGCCGAACTGAAAGCGAGCGGCGTGACGATTTTGCTGGTGGAGCAAAACATCCATTTCGCAAAGCGATTGGGGGATCACGTCGCCATCATGGATAACGGTCGAGTGGTGCACCGCGGTTCGATGCAGATGCTGGCGGAGGACGAAGAAATGCAGCGTTCTTTACTGGGTCTTGCGCTATGAAAGGTCGCGATTTCGACTGGAAGCCGCTCGCGCTGGTGCCGGTGTTGGCGTTGCTGGCGTTGCCGCTGATCGGCTCCGGCTCGACCTGGATGACGCTCACAGTGGCTGGCCTTGCGATGGGCATGATTATTTTTGTGATCGCGTCGGGCCTCACGCTGGTATTCGGCCTGATGGATGTTCTTAACTTCGGCCACGGCGTGTTCATTGCATTGGGCGCATTCGTCGCAACCTCCGTGCTCGGCGCGATGGGTGATTGGACCGGCTCGCAAGAGATCTGGCGCAATTTGGTGGCGGTGTTTCCGGCGATGTTGATCGCGATGCTGGTCGCGGCGGCTGTCGGTCTCGCGTTTGAACGATTTCTGGTGCGTCCCGTGTACGGCGCGCACTTGAAACAAATCCTCATCACCATGGGCGGCATGATTATCGGCGAGGAACTCATCAAAGTCATCTGGGGCGCGCAACAGATTCCGCTGCCGCTGCCGGAAGGCATGCGCGGTGCCGTGTTGGTCGGCGACGCTGCAATTGAAAAATTCAGATTGATCGCGATGGCGGTGGGGCTGATTGTTTTTGCCGCGCTCGCGTGGACGCTCGGCCGCACCAAGATCGGCCTGCTGATCCGCGCCGGTGTGCAGGATCGCGAAATGGTGGAAGCACTCGGCTATCGCGTCCGGCGCTTGTTCGTCGGCGTGTTCGTGGTCGGCAGTGCACTGGCGGGGCTCGGCGGTGTGATGTGGGGGATGTACCAGCAAAATGTATTTCCGCAAATGGGCGCGCAAGTCAACGTGCTGATTTTCATCGTCATCATTATTGGCGGGTTGGGATCCACGAGTGGCGCGTTGATCGGAGCGTTGCTGGTCGGGCTGATGGCGAATTACGCCGGATTTCTCGCGCCAAAGGTCGCGCTGTTTTCCAATATTGCGCTGATGGCAGCGGTGTTGTTGTGGCGACCGCAAGGCGTATATCCGGTCGCGAATCGTTAGCGCCGCAGATGCTAAATCGACTACTTTCGCACGATCTTCCGCGCAGCCGCATCTTGGCGGTGGTGCTGGTTTTATTGCTGCTGGCGCTGGCCTTCGCGCCGTTCGTTTTTCCCGGCGTGAAGGCACTGAGTGTCGCGGCCAAAGTGCTGGTATTTTTGGTGCTGGTCGCGAGTTTTGATTTGCTGCTCGGCTACACCGGCATTGTCAGTTTCGCCCATACCATGTTCTTTGGCATTGGCGCCTACGGCATTGCGATTGCGTGCAGCCGGTTCGGCCCGACGTGGGAGGCCATTGCCATTGGCACGTTTGCCGCACTTGCGCTGTCATTTGTGCTGGCGCTCGCCGTCGGACTTTTTTCACTGCGGGTACGTGCGATATTTTTTGCAATGATTACGCTCGCCGTCGCCTCAGCATTTCAGACGCTGGCCTCACAGTTGTCGGATTTAACGGGCGGCGAAGACGGGCTTAATTTCAAGGTGCCGGAAATTCTCACCGGCGGATTCCGCTTGTTTGAAGAACCGTTTCTCGGTGTCACGTTCGATGGCCGGCTGATTTGCTATTACCTGCTGTTTGTTACGGCGCTCACGTTGCTACTGGCGATGTTGCGCATCGTCAATTCGCCGTTCGGTCGCGTGTTGCAGGCGATCCGTGAAAATGAATTTCGCGCCGAAGCGATCGGCTATCGGGTCGTGGTGTATCGCACCATTTCCAGCGTGCTCTCCGCCCTGTTCGCCACTCTCGCGGGCGTGATGCTGGCGCTGTGGCTTCGCTACAACGGGCCGGATACGTCGCTCTCGTTCGAGATCATGATGGACGTTCTGCTGATCGTCGTCATCGGCGGCATGGGCACGATCTATGGTGCTGCGATCGGTGCGGCGCTATTTGTGGTGGCGCAAAGTTATTTGCAGGATTTGTTGCGCCTTGGCAGCGAGGCCGCGAGTGGCGTGCCGTGGTTGTCCGCGCTGTTGTCACCGGATCGGTGGCTGCTGTGGCTGGGTGTGTTGTTCGTGTTGTCGGTTTATTATTTTCCGACGGGGATTGTGGGGCGGTTGCGGGGACGGGAACGAGCGTCGCGCTAGCTAAAGTCTAGCACTGGCACGGCGTTTCGGACGTTTTTGGTCTGAGTGGCGCACGGAATGGCGCTCTACGAATTTTTGTGCTTGGGAAAGTGTCATCCAACCCGCACATGGTGTTTGGGCAATGCATCGAGCTGTCGACTAAAAGCCATTGGGGTTGAAGCGTCGATTTTCACAATTGTATGTCCGCTATCGACCGGCTGCAGTTAGCCAGCCCTCTGCAAGGCGGACAACAATGGCCAAGCTAAGTGGCACGCTGTTGGCGCGTTCCGCGACTAAAGAGAGCGGACTTGGGCAACGAGTCGGGAAGCACGCTACTAAAGAAGTGCGCGAAACTCGTCAATGGTGAGCCCTGCGTCACGAACGATTCCACCTAAAGTAAATGCGTTAACGGGGTTGTGCCGGGGAATCGTAAAAATGCGCCCGCCATTTGACATGACGATGTGTTTTCCCTGCCGGGCGATCATAAATCTGGCTTTCTGCAATGCACGCACCGCATCAAGGTGATTTACGCCGGGAATTTTCGGCAAGATCAGACCGCGACATCAATTTCGCGAACTTCTTCGCCACGTAGTTGCTCGTCGACAACGGCAAGGTATTCGCGAATTGCATCTTTGATATTCTCGACCGCTTCGACGTCAGTGTCACCTTGCGACCAGCAACCGGGCAGACCAGGAACAGAGACGGAAAATCCTTCTTCAGATTGGTGAACAGCAATGCGATAGCGCATAGGGCCTCCATGAAAATATCAGTATACCGCTTGGTCGCTTTTTGACACCCTTGTAGACCGCTGTAAATGGCGGCGCGCTTTTGTGGCGTCCAGCTACCTAACGGAGTGATTTTGACCGCAGTGTTAATGATTTAATTCGTCTGTGGCCCTATTTGTTCCCTTTTGGCCCGAATACGAGCGCGACGGGCCATGAGGCTAGAATATCCCAAAAAATAATTGACGCTGACCCCTTTTCCTCCATCGGCGGTATGGGCACGATCTATGGTGCTGCGATCGGTGCGGCGCTATTTGTGGTGGCGCAAAGTTATTTGCAGGATTTGCTGCGCCTCGGCAGCGAGGCCACGAGTGGCGTGCCGTGGTTGTCCGCGCTGTTGTCACCGGATCGGTGGCTGCTGTGGCTGGGGGTGTTGTTCGTGTTGTCGGTTTATTATTTTCCGACGGGGGTGGTGGGGCGGTTGCGAGGACGTGGCAGACCACCTGGCTAGCTAAAGTCTAGCACTGGCAAGGCGTTCCGCACGATTTTGCTCTGAGTGGCTCGTGGAATGGCGGTCTACGACTTGTTGTGCTGGGAAAATACCATTTAACCTTTCAAGAGTATTTGGCAAATGCACCGACTTGTCGTCTGAAAGTAATAATCGTTGTAGCCTCGATTTTCACGAGTAAATGTCCGCTTTCGACCCCGAGCTGTCGGTCAGATATCTCTAAAGCAGACACCCAAAAGCGATCAAGCGGTCGTTCAGATGAACAGCCAACACTCAGTAACGCAGAGACAATTGCTCGCGCGCGCAACGTCCGGCTTCAGGGGCGCGCCGCTCGCGGCGCGTCGTCCTGCAAGCCGTTGTTCGGTGGCATGGGCACCTGAGCTGCGCTGTCTTGAAAGGCCGCGAACGACAAAAAAACCTGCCGCTCACGCATCAGCGCAGCACCGCGCTTTTCTCCGCCGTAGCGATCAGCGCCGCGGCATCTTCCTGCAGCAGGAATCGTTCCGCCATCGCGCGCCTCGCGGCTTTCTTCACCGCCGCCACGTAGCCCTCGTGGGAGCCGTAGCGTTCCTCTAGCGACGGGCGTGGGTCTTGGTTGGCGCGTCGCTCCTCGGCGTTGCGTGCGAAGGGAATCATGCCGCCGACGTAGTAGCAGATCTGGCCTTTGTGAAATCCACCCGCTGCGACATTCCAGCCCAGGTAGGTGCCGAGCGGTGCGTCGAGCAGCACCACCGGCACGCCGCCGACTTCGTTGCCATCGGCATCGACCTTGGGCGCCAGCATCTTCAGGCTCTGCCTGATGCGCGGCGGCGCCAGCAAAGCGATGCCGGAACCATCGACCGCATTGAACTGCGGGCCCCAATCGTAGTCGTGCACTCGCATGATGAAGTCTGGCTCCGGCACGGTGGCGCGCAGTCCGGGGAGCGTGGGAAAGCCGATGGCCGCCTTGTGTGACTCGGCCAGCTGGCCATGCGCCAAGGTCGGATAGCGGCTGGGCGGCGGCGGCACGCCTTTCATCACCCAGTCGCGGAAATGCACGCGAATGGCGTTCACGGTTTGCGCATGCGGCACGGGATTGGCCGGCAGCACGCCGGTGCCGAAGTTGGCCGGGCAGGCGACTCCCGTCTTGGGCAACCCGACGCCCGGCAGGCTGGTGTCGAACCCGCCTGCGCCGCCGCCGTGAGTCGTACTGGCAATGTAGTAGCGGCGCACCGTGTCCGGCAGTGGCAAATCCGCCTTCGCGTCCGCGCCCACCCATTCCGGCGTGAGCTTGAGTGCCCACACTTCGGCAGAACCGAAATGCTCGATCACCTTGGGGCAGGTTCGTGTCGCGGTACAGCGGTCGAGAATTCCCGTCGACGGATGGCCGCGAACCGGGTCCGGATGCGGCAACCACCACTGCGGTCCTTCGCTGCCAGCTTGATACAACGCCATCGCGCCATCGGGCTGCGCCCAGCGGAAATTCAAGGCGATACGGCGCCCGGCTATGATCGGCCACATGCCGTCGTGCACCATGCCGCCGTCTTCGGCCCGGTTGAAGCCGAGGTGCAACCAGCCGCGCAGGTAGTTTCCCGATTGCGAAACGCCGCGCGCGATGCTGTGAGTGATCGCTTTGGCGATCGGGTTCGGCGTACCCGCGTCATCTGCGGCGGCTTTCTTGAAGAATGTACCGACATCGCGCCAGGCGGCGAAACCGATGCCCAGCACATGAGGATCGGCAGCGGTGAACACGACCTGGTACAGCCGCGTGCCGTCGAAGCCGTTTTTCAGGCAGATCTGCGCCGGATCGGGTACACCGGGGAACGGATTGTTCGCGTCGCAGCGTGCCCACGCCCAATCGCTCGCGGGAATGGCGACTTCGTCGAATACCTCTCCCAACTGGTTTTCACCGCCGCGCGACACCAGCTTCGACCTGGTCGTATCGAGGCTCACCGGCTTGTACGGCACCGGATTGAACAGCACGATCAGGGGTTGCGAACCCATGCCCGAACGATTGGCGATGCGCCCGAATACCTCGCCAGTGATCGGCGAACCGCCCGCGCCGCGCGCGACCGGCACTTGCAGGAAATGATTGCCGGCGACGCTGGCCCTGTCCCGTACCGCCGTCCAGCCGCTGTTGTCGCCCTGCCAGGCGCTGGCGAGAACGATGTCGCCGAATGCGCGCTCCTGCGGGGGCAGCGCCGCCTGGCCTCCGCGATTGGGCACGTTGTGCCACATCAGCCTGCTGGCGCGGCTCATGTCCACTGGCTTGTTGATCAGGAACGTGGCGACATAGCGCACCTTGCCGTCGGCATCCTTGGCCAGTTCGATGTCCTGGATGATGGCGTTGCCGGGGAGCTTCGGGTCGAGCTCGCCGAAAGCGCGCCCCGCCACCTGCTCGTAGGCGATGGCCGCAGCCAGGCTGCCCGCGGGCATGGGCAGCACCTCGTCGATGACGATGCGCGTCACGCGCGCATCGACCGCGCCGCAAAGCGCAAGTGCGAGTACGCCGGCGGCCAGCGCGATCGGGATGGTCTTCATGTTGTCCTCCGAGGCGTTCAGTTTTTCGGACACCTTGGCGTAGCGGCTGCTGCGCCGTTCAACACCGTGCACCCACGCGCGTATGCGGTGCCCTCCCGAGGTGAAGCGCAATCAGTGCGCATACTATCTTACGCTCGTCCCCTGCGACTGCGAATGCGTCGGCAGACAAAGTACCCCTGCTGTAAACAAACCCAGAACTTTTTCATTTGTTCTCTCCCGTTTGAAAAACTGGACTGCTGGCTAACGAACGTATAGACCTTTCTAATCAACAACGCAATTTCTCAGCACCGATTCGTGCGGCCACGTTTCAATGCGTTGCTGTGTACTTCTGAAACGCCGGATTCTTAGGCTCCAATTCCAGCGCCTTCGCGTACTTTTCCTTCGCCGCGGCCGCATCACCTTGCGCGGCGAGGGAATCGCCCCACAGCGCATACGGCTCACCCCATTTCGGGTGGAACGAAATGGCTTGCTGGTATTTCTGGATGGCGCCGGCGTGATCGCCGTTGGCGGCGAGCATTTCGCCCCAGTGGAAATGTGGTGTACCGTTCTTCGGTCCGAGTTCAACCGCCTTCGTGAATTGTTGCTCGGCGCCACGGGTATCGCCTTGTGCTGCCAGCGCCCGCCCGAGGCGGGTATATGCATTTGGCCGGCTTGGTGTGAGGGCAATCATTGCACGGTACTTCTCGGCCGCGGCGGCTGGTTGTTTTTGTTTCAAGTGAATGTCGCCAAGCGCGTCAAGCACAAAAACGGGAAAGCCCTTGAGGTTGACCTCCACGTCGCGCCGGGCTGCGTCCAGCTCTCCCTTGTCGATCAAGGCGTGCACTCGCATGATGTAAGCGCTGCGCGAGCCCATGCCTATCGCCTTGTTCGCGGCGGCGACGGCGCCGTCGTAGTCGTGCATGTTTAATAACGCTTGCGCGAGCCGATAGTAGCCCTGCGGCTCCAATGGGACGGCCGCAATGTAGTTCTCAGCAAGGAGTTTCGCCCGATCATGTTCGCGCAGGCTGTTCAAAGCGTTCGATTGTGCGCCCAGCGCCAGCGCGCGTAGCACGGGGTCTTGCATCAGGGTCACCGCACGCCCCATCCGGTCACCGACTGCCAGCGCGGCAGCTGGATCGCGGGCCTGAAGCAATTGCGCCTCGTTAAACATCGCCGCCGCGTCATACGGATTGAGGGCCAGGGCTGTTTTGTTATATCGCTCGGAAGCAGCATCCTCTCCGTTATCAAAACTAATGGCGGCGAGTTTGGCCCAGGCATAGGACTCCTTCGGATACGCGGCGGTTCGCTGCTGAAGGCGCTTCATCACTTCTTCCATGCGCCCCAGTCTTCTCAACTCCTGGACAATGCCTTCCAGCGCCCGTGAGGTCTGGGGTGAGGCCAGTAGGGATTCCTCGTATTTGGCCATCGCGCCGGTAATGTCACCCTTGGCCGCAAGTAACTGCCCCCATAGCTGCAGTGCATCGGCCACTTCGGCGGGATTGTTCGATTGCGCGGAGGCCAACACGGCTTGCAGCGAACCGGCCAAATCGTTTTTGAAATAGCGAAACTGCGCCACGACATAGGGATGCGTTTCTAGCATGATGTGCTCGGCCGCCTTCAACATCAGCGCGTCCAGTTCATCGATTGTCCCGGTGGCCGTCTGATGCGGCTTGCCGCGAATGCGCACCGTCACCGCGACTTGTTGAGCCTGCTCCGTCAATTCGCCGTCAACGTAGGTGTCGCGTCCCAGCAGCCCGCGCACATAGGCGAACAGCGAACCCACGGTCATCCTCGTTTCGGGGATGGCGACATCCGCTTCGGATTTCCACACCGAGGGAATGATGTCCTTCTTCGGCAGCTTGGTGAGCGTCTGGGTACGGATGTAGGTCAATTGGTCGAACAGCTTCTTGCCCATCACCCGGCTGGAATAGCCGCGCGACTCCAGTGTGGCGGGCACATCGAAGCCGCCGATCACCAGCACGTCTTTGCTCAATTCACGGTAGCTGATCACCACGACCAGCAGCGTGACCACGACCAATGCGCTGGCGATGATGACGTTGCGAAGCACCAGCAGCCGCTTGGATATCCAGTCGTACTTGTGAATCTTTCCAATGGTGCCGAGTTCGTGATGCAAGCCCTGCAAGACGCCAGGTAAACCCCATTCTTCGAGCTTGTCTGTGATCGATGTAGGCGTTGTGTTGCTCTTGCGCACCTTGGGAGGCGCTACCGCTTGCGAAGTCGGTACTACTGGCAGCGGCTTTTTCGGGCCTACTCCTGCTTTCGCAGGGTCAGCGCCGGAAATTTCCTCTTTCGCCGCAACGGTCTGCTCACCCATTCGTGCCTCCCCGCATGATGGTGCTGGCGGTTAGTGTACATCCGCAAAGTCCTTGATGTTGCGACACAAGCGCCGGTGCGGCTATTCAGGCATTTTTGTCGTGAGTAGCGCGCCAAATATGGCGATTGCGATAATTTTGCGGGCATCTCACTTTCGCAACTAAGCTTTGCCAACTGCGTATGAACTGGGTGCGATTCAAACTGATATGGCAGCGCGCACTATTGTGCTTCCCCCTTTGAAAAAGGGGGATTGATGGGGATTGAGGCTCGTCGCGCGCACCGGCAAGCGCAATTCTTGGTGCCGCAAATCCCTCCCAATCTTCTTTACAAAGGGAGGGGTTTTCGGGGTCAGAGTAAGCATTCTTTTCAAACCAGATCAATCTGGTCGCCATTCAAGGAGTTTACATCCTTGCCCTTGAGTACGCCTTTGCGTCTGGCTTGCTTAGCCGCGTAGCGTTGATCGAAGGAGCGCGGGTCGTCGACACCAATTTACTCGCCACTGTTAGGTCGCTCGTGCGGTACAAGGTTTAAGGCGAAGAAATGCCTTGTTGACCGTCTGCTATGCGGAAAATTCGAGGATGTCGATGAGCGACAGCTCCTGGCCGTTCAGCGACAATCAAACTACTCGTTGAAAGATGCCATCTCGTTCAATTTCGCTACACAACAATACGCCACGTTCAAACTACAAGTGCGATCACCTTGACAAAGCAACAAGCTCAATGTCCGCTTTCCGTCCGGCGGCCTGATTGGCTGGCGCTATATCCATTGCCCACGAACTAGTCCGCAA
>JANPBQ010000009.1:0-7781 GCA_031430555.1 Betaproteobacteria bacterium | reverse complement strand
GTGGCTGGAACGCCACTTGCCCGATTCGACCAGGATTTTGGTCAGCCCGTCGGTGCGCGCGCGGGAAACCGCCGAAGCCCTCGACCGGAAGATTCAAATCGTGCCCGAACTGCTGCCGGGTGCCACCGCCACGCATGTCCTGATCGCCGCAGGCTGGCCGGACAATCGCCATCCGGTGTTGATCGTTGGTCATCAACCAACGCTCGGTCAAGTCGCTTCGCTATTGTTGTTCGGCGAAGAGCAAAATATTTCGATCCGCAAAGCATCCGTCTGGTGGATCACCAACCGCGCGCGTGAGGACGACGAAATGCAGCTCGTCCGCCATACACGCCTTTCACTGCGCGCCGCCGTTTGCCCGGACTACCTCTAGGTTCAGCGCTTCACGGTGGCAAAATGATAGGCTTGATGCATATGTATGAGTACGGTGCATCGCCTGGCGGTTCGATTGATAGTAAAGTCGATTCACACCATCCAGGGAGATGGTTTGCGACTTCACTGAGACCTTGTTCGCTAAGCTCCTCATTCGGCTGCGCCGGGAATCAAATCGTCCGCTAACCCGCCTTCCTCAAATTCCGACAATTCGTTCGCCGCCCGCAACGTCTTTGGCGCCACGCCAGCGCTACCGCCAACGTGCGAAAACTTGTCGATAGCTATTGGCCGTGCGCGCGACTCGTCGGCCTTTTTCGCTTTTCGCAAGCGGCGGCGCAACGTCTCGGAATCCAGCACCGCGGTAAAGGGTTCATCGACCCGGTTCGCCACCGCGAATTCGCGCGCCGCGCGGCCCATCTGTGCGCGCGTGTCGGCATCCATCAAACGTGTCATGGCCGCTTGCAGGCTCGCTACCTCGTGGCCGCGCACCATGATGCCGGTGATGCCGTCTTGCATCAGCTCGGCCGGGCCGCCGATGTCGGTGACGATGACGGGAAGGCCGGATGCTTGTGCTTCCAGGGGCGCGTTGCCCCAAGTGTCCGTGGTGCTAGGGAAAACCTTGACGTCGCATGATGCGAGGGCGCTGGCCAATTCGCCGCCGTGCAAGTAGCCGGTGAACGTCACAGGCAATCCGGTGAGCTGCAATTCCAGCGCCGCGCGATACGGGCCGTCGCCGATGATGATGAGATGCGCATCGGTTCCGTTTGCCCGCAGATTGCGGTAGGACTCGGCGAGGAAGTGCAGATTCTTTTCGATTGCGACGCGGCCCACATACACAAACGTGACGGCATTGCGCGGCGCGCCGAAGCGTTCCCAATAGCCAGGGGCGCGATTGTCGGGGCGAAAGCGATCGGTGTCCACCCAGCGGTCGAGGATCAACAGCTTGCGGTTCCGCAAGCCCCGCTTGTGCAGGAGTTTGGCCACAAATTTCGACGGCACCAGCATTTCGTCGACCGAGTGATAAAACAGAATCATGTACTTCCAGGCGATTGCCTCGAGGCTCACGTCTTTCGTGTAGTTCTCCACGTACTCCGGAATGCTGGTGTGATAGGTGGCTGCGGTTTCCATCTGCAATAGTTTGGCCGCCGTCAATCCTGCCAGACCGACCACGCCGGGTGTGCTGATGTGCATCTTCGTGAAGCCGGATTCCTGCAAATATTTGATCAAATCGAGCATCGGCGGAAAGCAAATCTTGAGGCCGTCGTATTCCGGAAAATCAAGGCTCGCGATGCCGGTGAATATTTTCAATCGGCCCAGCTCGATGAAGCGACGCGCCTCGGCGTCTTCAAGGTGGCGGCTCAAGTCGCCCTCCGCCACGCAGGTGACCACGGTGAAATCGATGTCGCGCCGCACCGCTTCGCGGATCATACGCTTGATGCTGTTCGAGACACCGTTGACGTCGAAGTACGTGTCGGTGACGAGCACCAGCTTTTGCGGATCGCGCACCTTGAACGCCCGCCGAACATCGCGCGCGATCTGGCCATCCGCGCTCTGTTGCGTGAATGCGACGAGATAGGGGAGCGAAACAAAGAAATTCGACGACACGAGCGCCACCGTTTCTTTGATCACCGAGACCAGATTCATCGATTCCGCCCGCCGCAGATTTTGCACGTAATGCGCGAACATGCGGTTCACCAACGTCTTGATGACGAGAAAAATGCGCGCGTCCATGTCGGCGGCGGCCTCGAGCGCCGCGCGAAAACCGGGATCGCTCAACATCGTATAAACCTGCGCTTCCAGCACCGCTTCGAAGGGTCGGATACGTCCCGCGATGGCGCGAGATTCCTGGAATTGGTGCATCCAGAGCCTGCTTTGGAAGAGGAACTTGTCGCGGATACTTTGGCTGCCAGCATCAAACACCAGCGTCAACAACGATTGCATCGGCCCGCCGATGGCGACCGGCTTCGACTCGCCTTTTGCGGCCTTGCGCATGCCGCCTTCGTAGAGCAATTTCAGGATGGAGTGCGCGATGGTCACCGGCCCGCCATGGCCGCCAACGGGGCGGCTGGTGCGCGCGCGGATCGATTCGATCAACACGTTGGCCGACGCCGCGTGGCCGCGCAAATCGAACTCGGTCCAGGTATGCCCGGGATTGATGCCCGCGTGATCGTCGGAGCCGCCCACCACCGATTTCAACCATGGCGTTGGCCCCTTGAGCGCGATGTTGTGGGCATTGGCGAGGCGCTCGATGGTCTCGCGATCGAGTCCACGTACGATATCGCGGGTGAGGTCGTTCAATGCGCGGGTGCGGGCACCGTTGTGAATCTCCAGACAATTGCAAATCAGCATCGCCTTTTCGATATGCGTCGCCGATAGCGCACCTTCACGGCCATACGGGCGGTTCTGCGTGCTCATCAGCGGATGCGTCATGAAGTACGCGAGTTTATTTCCCGTTCCGGATGCCTCAAACTCGATTTCGCGATCGACATACGCGACCATTTCATACACGTTGCCGCGCAAGCGATTGATTTCCACGAATTGCGCCTCGGTCATGTTGGCGACCGTGATGTGGATATTGCAGCCGTCCTCCGGGAAAGTGGTGGTCATCTCGGCGCTGATGAAAACGTCGGGCAAGCCGCGGTCGAGCATTTCGCGCACGCCGTCGATCGAATTGTGATCGGTCAAAGTGATGAGCGACATGCCGCGCGCTTTCAGCATCGCGTGCAGTTTGATCGGGTCGGAATAGGACTCCGGGATCGACAAACTGTTGGCCGCGTAGTAATCCGTGACATTGGATGCCCACGAGTGCAGATGAAAATCCACCTTGCCCGTTGTATTGATGTTCATTTTGATATCCCCTTATCCATATTCCCCTACGGCTCGGCGCGCGCAAAACGCGAATAGGCTGAACTAGAACAGGGCTCGATGAATCTATCGCGACGGTTGGGTTGCAGTTTTGTGTCGGTTGCCTTTGCGTTGCTTCATCTTTCTGTCACATGTTCGCGATATATCTGTCGGTGCCGGCTTGTCCCGCTTGGGCAACCGACGCGTTCAATTCATCACACTGGGAGGAATCAATGAGCGGATTCATGCATGAACTCAAAGAACAACGCTGGGATGACCATCGTTACTATCATCACGGCCGCATCAACCAGACACTGCACCTGATCAGCGCGACCAGCTTTGTGGTCGGCTATATCCTGTTGTTCTACGCACCTGCGATAGCCGCGCTGGTGTGCTGGCTGATCGGCATGGTGAGCCGCCAGTCGGGCCATTTCTTTTTCGAGCCGAAAGGATACGACGAAGTGAACATGGCCTCGCACGCGCACAAGGAAGACATCAAGGTCGGCTACAACCTGAGACGCAAAGTGGTGCTGATGGCGATCTGGGCAGCGTCACCGTTGTTGCTGTTGGCGGATCCGACGCTGCTCGGCGTGTTTGCCGCGCCGGCGGACACGATGGGTTTCATCAACAACGTGGGGCTCTTGTGGATCGCGGTCGGCGTTGGCGGCCTGCTGTTTCGCACCGTACATCTGTTCTTCCTGCGCAACGTCCAGACGGGGCTGGTGTGGTGCTTCAAGATCGTCACCGATCCCTTCCACGACATCCTGCTCTATCACCGCGCGCCGCTGTATTTGATGCGCGGTCAGTTGATCGATCCCGACGTCGCTAAACGCGCATAGGTTTCGCGTTGATCGCGCGCCGCAGCGGGCCACTGCGCGACCGCTCAGAACCGATGCGCGATCAACTCTTTCAGGATTTTCCGGCGGATCGATTGGTTCGAGATGCGCGCGTCGCACCACCACCAGCCGTCGCGCTGCATCGCGGATGCCGCATCGATGAATCGATCCATCACGGCGGCGAATTGTTCGTCGGTGAAATTGAGACTGAAAATGAAGCGGCCGGTGCCGACCCAGGAAAGCGCCAATCCTTCCGCGCGGAGATAGTATTGCAGCATCCAGTTGTAGCGGCCGGGCTCGGTGTAGAGCACCGTCCATATCGACGAGAGATTGGCGATGCGCACCGGCAACTGCGCCTCGCGGAGACGCAGATTGAATTCCGCCGCCCGCCGAGTCCAGACGCGATCCAGGCTCGAATAGATTTTCGCGACGTCGGGCGTTTCAAGATGATCGAGAAACACATCCATCGCACCCATCACGTAGGGATGCGAATTGAAGGTGCCGCGCGCGAAACAGATATCGGCCGGCCGGTCTTCACGAAAACGCTTCATCCATTCGTGTTTGCCGCACACCACGCCCACCGGCAGGCCGCCGCCGAGCGTCTTGCCGTACGTGACCATATCGGCTTTCACGCCGAAGTATTCCTGCGCGCCGCCGCGCGCGAGACGAAAGCCAACGAAGACTTCATCGAAAATCAACGCGATGCCGCGCTCGCTGCACACGGCGCGCAATCTTTTCAGCCAATTGGTGTACGCGGGCCGGTCGAACTCGGCGTGACGCGAACTGTCCGCCAAGGCCGAATCGCCCGGCGCGCCGGCATTCGGATGCAGCGCCTGCAACGGATTCACCAGCACGCAGGCGATGTCGCGCCGCGAAGCGAGCACCTTGAGCGATTTCTCGTCCATGTCTTTCAGTGTGTAGGTGTCGCGCGCCGGTTGCGGATTGCCGACGCCCGGTTGCACATCGCCCCACCAGCCGTGATAGGCACCGCAAAACCTCACGAGATGCGTGCGGCCCGTGTGATAGCGCGCGAGCCGGACCGCCTGCATTACGGCTTCCGTGCCGGACATGTGAAACGAAACTTCGTCGAGGCCGGAAATCTCTTTCAGCCGGGCCACGTTTTTCGCCACCACTGGATGGTAGCCGCCCAGAATCGGGCCGAGATCCTTGACGCGCTCGCTGCCGAGTTCGATGCAACGCTTGTAGAAATCGACACCGAACACATTTACGCCGTACGAGCCAGTCAAGTCGAAGAATTGATTGCCGTCGAGATCGGTGACCATGACACATTCCGCCGAGGCGAGAAACGAGCCGCCCTTGAGGTGCTCGCGCACATGGCGGCTGAATTGAAACGGCACACGGTAGTGGGCGGTGAACTGCAAATCCGAAATCGACGGCGCCACCTCGGCGGTCATCTTTGCGGAAGCGGCGAAGCGCGTTTCGTAGAGCGCGCTCATGCGCCCGAAGGCGGCGCGACGAATCGCGGCGATATCGTTTGGCGCGCCATCGGCACGGAAAAAATCCGCTTCGTCGTATTCGTAGAACGGCACCCACTTGGCGATCTGCCGCGACATCTTCGCGTGGCCCGCGAGGGAGCGATGTTTCGCTCGCGACAATTCCAGGCGCGCCAGCACTTTCGGCACCGCCACCGCCGAAGTGCCGGCAAGGAGTGCGTACAACACATACATTTCCATCATGGTGGGCTCCGTTCGATATCTTGCAACCTCCTTAAATACTGTGGATACATGACATGCTGATGACGCTGCGCGCAACGTTCTTTCAATTGATGAAACAGGAACGCCTCAACTTCCTGGTCACGAACCGCATTCCTCGCCAGAGCTTTACCCTGCTGATGGGATGGTTCAGCAAGATCGAGCAGCCGTGGGTGGCGGCGCTGTCGATCGGCATCTGGCGGCGCTTTGCCGACTTGAATCTTCAGGAGGCGAAGAAAAGCCATTTCACCAGCCTGCACGATTGTTTCATTCGCCAACTGAAATCCGGTGTGCGCGCAATCGATGCCGATCCCGCCGTGCTGACCAGCCCCTGCGACGGCATTGTTGGCGCGTGCGGTGCAATCGACGGCGTGCGCGTCTTTCAGGCCAAAGGGTTTCCGTACACGCTTTTGGATCTCATCGGCGATCCCGATCTGACGCGCCACTATGCCAACGGCTGCTACGCGACGATCCGCATCACATCGAGCATGTATCACCGATTTCACGCGCCACTCGATTGTCGGGTTAAGCACGTCAACTACATATCCGGCGACACCTGGAATGTGAACCCGATCACCTTGAAGCGCATCGAAAAACTATTCTGCAAAAACGAACGCGCGGTGGTGCAAGTGCGGCATGAGGCGAGCGGTGCCGAACTATTGCTGGTGCCGATCGCCGCCGTGTTGGTCGCGAGCATCCGCTTTCACTTTCTCGATGTGTTGCTGCATTTGCGCTATCGCGGCCCGAATCAGTTCAATTGCGATGCCGAATACAAGAAGGGCGACGAGATGGGCTGGTTTCAACACGGCTCGACCATCATCGTCTTCGCGCCGCAGGGTTTCGAGCTGTGTGATGAGATCGCGGAAGGGCGGGAAATTCGCGTGGGGCAGGCGTTGATGCGGGTGCCGGAATTGCCACGCTGAGTAGACAAACACAAGCACTGGTGCGCCGTTCAGGGAGATTTCGTGTGGAAACGCCCGCCAGTGGCTGTGTTTATGATGCGGGCATCTCTGTTTACCCGTCATTCCGACCTTCGCCGGAATGACGAAATTCTAAGATTTCCAGAAGTACCGAGGTGGGCCACCGCCACAAAATCCTCGTCATGCGCGCGTTCGCCGGCATGACTAAATTCGTTACTCGCCCGCCGCAACACCTATTGGTGCCGATGATCGTTGTGCGGGAATGGGGTGCCGCGTCGGCGGCGATATCGTTGAGTCCGTCGAGTGGTCGTCGGACGCTCTCTGCAATAGCAGCAAATCATTTCGTGTGACCAACAACGTTCGACCGTCGGTGCACAGAAAATTCGAACGACCGGTGCGCAGCAATTCTTCGTCGTCCACCTGTCCATAGCGCGGACGCGAAAAGCCCTTGTCGCGCCACGCCAGCAATAACGCGACACGCAGCGGTTTTTGCATCGTCGACTTCGTTGATGATTTCGGGGTCATGGTCGCACGCAGCGATTCGCGTTGGAGTTGGTGGAGCGGACAGTGTGCAGCGTCGATGTGGTGATTTGATGACAACATCTCATCGGACCGCTCCATTTTTGCGTGCGAGTCGAGCGATATCAGAACGTAAGATTGATCTGATAGATCGCCGTCGTGCCGCTGACTTCATTGCCGACCACCAGAAGTGGCTTGCCGTTAGGCGATTTGTCGGCGGCTATAAAGGTGAGCCCTTCGGGCCCGCGGTCGCCGGTGAGTCCGTTGCGGGTATTGAGGTAGGTCACGAACACCGGCGCGGTCGGTGCGCTGATGTCATAGGCCATCACGCCGCCGACGCGCTCGAGGCCGATGAATGCAAACGTTTTGTTGCCGAATTTTGCCGTCACAACACCTTCCGGTTCCGGGCCTTTGGACGCGCTGCGCGCATCGAGTGCGTCGCTGTCGTGGCTGGTGTTGAACGCCGCCTGCGACAGCGCTTTGGTGCGTTGCTCGATGTCATCGCCGGAATCGAATACCCGTTGCACATCCGTGTTCCAGATCGAAAACGAGCGCGCGCCGAACGAATACAACTCGTTGCA
>JANPBQ010000008.1:0-11641 GCA_031430555.1 Betaproteobacteria bacterium | reverse complement strand
GCAACTGCCGGCCGGCACCGAGATGGTGATGCCGGGCGACAACGTCAAGATCGTGGTGCAGTTAATTGCGCCGATTGCGATGGAAGACGGACTCCGGTTCGCCATCCGCGAGGGCGGACGTACCGTCGGCGCGGGTGTGGTTTCCAAGATTCTCAAGTAGATTTTTTACTACAAAGTAAGATATGAGGGAGAAATCGTAGCGAGCGGCCCGAGTTGGCATTGAGAAGCGCAGATGTACTTGTGTACATCGAACATCGCAGATGACAAATCGGGACGCGCAGTAGATTTATCCCACATTTATTTAGGCCAGTAGCTCAATTGGCAGAGTAACGGTCTCCAAAACCGTAGGTTGGGGGTTCGATGCCCTCCTGGCCTGCCAGATAAAGAAAGTAGGAAGAACTTCAGTGGTTTCGGTTGCAGGCGCGACCGAAACTCTAAGTCAAGTCGGATGAAAGACAAAATTCAAGTAACCATTGCGGTTTTGCTGGCGATCGCCGGTCTGGCGGCATTTTATTGGCTGTCGGACAAGCCGATGATTGCGCGGATAGGTGCGATGTTCGGCGGGTTCATCATTGCGGGAGTGGTCGGCTGGTTTACCGAGCCGGGGCGCGAGTTCGTGCAATACGCCAAGGAGTCCATCGAAGAGGCCAAGAAAGTGGTGTGGCCGACGCGCAAGGAAACCATGCAGTCAACCGGCATGATCTTCGTATTCGTATTTGTGATGGCCATATTTCTGTGGGCCGTCGACTGGAGTCTGACTTTTGTCCTCACCAAGTTTATTGGGCACGGAGCATAGATGATGCGTTGGTATGTTGTGCACGCCTATTCCGGCCAGGAAAAAAGTATTCAGGCGGCTCTGATCGAACGGATCAAGCGTTCGGGCATGGCCGACAAGTTTGGCGATGTGTTGGTGCCCACCGAAGAAGTCGTGGAAATGAAAGGCGGCGCGAAATCGTTGTCAGAGCGCCGCTTTTTCCCGGGCTACATTCTGGTCAATATGGAAATGACCGATGAAACCTGGCATTTGGTCAAAAGCACGCCAAAGGTGACCGGATTTATCGGTGGCACGGGAAACCGGCCCACACCGATTTCGCAAAAGGAAGTGGACTCCATCCTGAATCAGGTGAAGGAAGGCGTCGAAAAACCGAAACCGAAAGTTCTGTTCGAGGTGGGTGAAAATGTGCGCGTCAAGGACGGCCCATTCACCGATTTCAACGGCAATGTGGAAGATGTGAATTACGACAAATCGAAGATTCGCGTTTCCGTGCTGATCTTTGGTCGTCCGACGCCGGTGGAACTGGATTTCGGGCAGGTCGAAAAGCAATAATTTTTTGTCGATGTTGGGTTACAACCCTCCAACATCAGTAGTCAATAAAGTGGTTGAGAACGAGTGGGGAGAGCGCCGTAAAACCGGTGTTCGCATGAACCCAAGGAGTATTGAATCATGGCAAAGAAAGTTGTCGGCTATATCAAGCTGCAAGTGCCGGCCGGAAAGGCGAATCCTTCGCCGCCGATCGGTCCCGCGTTGGGTCAGCGTGGTTTGAACATCATGGAATTCTGCAAAGCGTTCAACGCGCAAACGCAGAAGCTGGAACCGGGCCTGCCCATTCCGGTCGTGATCACTGCGTTTGCGGATAAATCATTCACCTTCATCATGAAGACGCCACCGGCGTCGATCCTGATCAAGAAGGCCGCCAAAGTCGAGAAAGGCAGCAAGACGCCGCATACCGACAAGGTGGGCAAGCTCACGCGCGCCCAGGCCGAGGAAATCGCAAAAATGAAGATGCCGGATCTGACCGCTGCCGATTTGGACGCCGCCGTGCGCACTGTCGCCGGGAGTGCTCGATCCATGGGAATCGAAGTCGAGGGAGTACGCTAATGGCTACCATCACCAAACGTCAAAAAGCGCTCGCGGGAATTGTTGATCCCAACAAGAATTACGCTGCGAACGAAGCCATCGAACTCGTCAAGAAAACCGCAACCGCGAAATTCGACGAATCGGTCGATGTCGCGATCAATCTGGGTATTGACGCAAAGAAATCCGATCAGGCCGTTCGCGGTTCGGTCGTGCTGCCGCGCGGCACCGGCAAGAGTGTTCGTGTTGCCGTGTTCGCACAAGGTGCCAATGCGGAAAAAGCGACGGCTGCAGGTGCCGAGATTGTCGGTTTCGACGATTTGGCCGAAAAAATCAAAGGTGGTTTCATGGATTTCGATGTGGTCATCGCCACGCCGGACGCAATGAAAGTCGTCGGCGCACTGGGCCAGATTCTGGGTCCGCGTGGCCTGATGCCCAACCCGAAAGTCGGCACCGTTACCCCGAACGTCGAACAGGCAGTCAAGAATGCCAAGGCCGGTCAGGTGCAGTATCGCGCCGACAAGGCCGGCATCGTCCAATGCACGATCGGTCGCGCCTCATTTGCGACCGAAGCGTTGAACGAAAATCTCGTCGCACTGGTCGCGGCGGTAAACAAAGCTAAGCCCGCATCGTCGAAGGGCATTTACCTGAAAAAGGTATCGGTTTCTTCGACCATGGGCGTGGGCGTGCGCGTCGAGCCGTCGGCGTTCGCAGCCAATACTCAACAGCAATAGTTTTTCAATTCAAGTCCCTCGCTTGGTTTGAGCGGGGGCAGTTCTTTGGGCCTGGTGATCAGCGTATCGATCGCCGGGGTTGTCAAAGACCGTAGGAGCGAAAGCTTAATCGCCGGCGTCTTGAGTTCTTCAAGGTGAGGGCACCCTACGCAGATGGCGGTCCCAGCAAAGATTTCGTCACGTCGGGTTTCCACCCGACGCCGATCTCCGAAGCAAGGTCGCTGCGGGTGTGGATGCGCCGAAACGCGTGTTCATTCATCAACGTAAAGGAGATCAAACGTGAGTTTGAATCTGGAAGGAAAGAAAGAAGTCGTCGCGGACGTCATCGCCAATGTGGCGAAGGCTCAGACGATGGTGCTTGCGGAGTATCGGGGTACCACGGTCGCGGAATTGACCAAGCTGCGCAGTGATGCGCGCGCGAAGGGTGTCTATATGCGTGTTCTCAAGAACACGTTGGCCCGTCGTGCGGTTGCCGGAACACCTTTCGAGGTGGCCGCTGACAAGATGGTTGGCCCGTTGATCTATAGTTTTTCGGTGGACGCGGTTGCCGCGGCGAAAGTCGTCTCTGATTTCGCTAAAGGCAAAGAGAAGTTCGTCATCACGGCGGGTGCCTTCGGCGGCAGAATCCTGGATTTGGCGGCGGTGCAATCGCTCGCCAACATTCCATCCAAGGAAGTGCTGTTGGCGCAACTGCTGGGTCTGATGCAAAGCCCGGTGTCGCGCATGGCGCGCGTGCTGGCGGCATTGGCCGAAAAGAAATCCGAAGTCGTGGCGGCGTAGGTTTACCTCTGCCAACCCCAACTCAATCCCATTCAACTTATTTATAGGAATTTTCAAACATGGCATTCGATAAAGACGCATTCCTGGCCTCGCTCGACACAATGTCGGTGATGGATCTCAACGATCTGGTCAAAGCAATTGAAGTGAAGTTCGGCGTTTCCGCCGCAGCAATGTCCGCTCCCGCCGCCGCCGGTGCCGTCGCCGCCGCAGTGGAAGAGAAGACCGAATTCAATGTGATGCTGGTGGACTTTGGCGCCAACAAGATCAACGTGATCAAAGCAGTTCGCGAAATCACGGGTCTTGGCCTCGCCGAAGCCAAAGCGCTGGTCGAAGGTGCGCCGAAAGCGGTTAAAGAAGGTGTCAATAAAGCCGATGCCGACGCAATCGCCAAGAAGCTTACCGACGCTGGTGCCAAGGCTGAACTTAAGTAATTTCCATTTGCGGCTAGGCAGTTCAGCGCGAAGCAAAACCCCAGTACTGGTGCGGTATTCCAGGCATTAATGCCTGAAAACCCGCGCCAATGCTGGACTTTGACATCTCGGCGACAAGATTCACGCCGAAGAGGTCAAAGCAAAACGATTCGAATCCTTGATCGTTTTGCTTTGTCTTCTGAAACGACTGCAGAAGACTAGTTTGGTCGGGCAACCTCCCGGTTGCTGTCAGCCACAGAAGGGTAGCGGCCCTTCGCCACACTTGACGCAATCAGCCCATCGATTGCGCCAGTCGAAGAACATTGACGCCGGCGTCCGCCTGCGAAAATCTTTCAACGTTCGGAGAATATATGTCTCATCCCGTAGCTTCCCCTGCCTATACCTTCACTGAGAAGAAACGCATTCGCAAGAGTTTTGCGAAGCGCGCCAGCGTTCTCGACGTGCCGTTTCTGTTGGCAACGCAGTTGAATTCGTACGCTGAATTCCTGCAAGCCGAAGTGGCGGTCGCCAATCGCAACAATCAAGGATTGCAATCTGCGTTCACCTCGGTGTTTCCGATCGTGAGCCACAACCAATTTGCGCGCCTGGAGTTCGTGAGCTATCAGCTCGGCTTGCCGCCGTTCGATGTGCTGGAATGCCAGCAACGCGGATTGACCTACGCGTCGCCATTGCGCGCAAAGGTTCGCCTGGTGATCATGGATCGTGAAGCGTCGAAACCGACCGTGAAGGAATTGAAGGAGCAGGAAGTCTACATGGGTGAAATTCCGCTCATGACGGCCAATGGATCGTTTGTCATCAACGGAACCGAGCGGGTAATTGTCTCGCAGTTGCATCGTTCACCCGGCGTGTTCTTCGAGCACGATCGTGGCAAGACCCATTCGTCTGGCAAGCTGTTGTTCTCTGCGCGCGTCATTCCTTACCGTGGCTCGTGGCTCGATTTTGAGTTCGACCCGAAAGACTACTTGTATTTCCGCGTCGACCGCCGCCGCAAGATGCCGGTGACGATCCTGCTAAAAGCGCTGGGATATTCGCCCGACCAGATCCTGCGCGAATTTTTTGTCTTCGACGAGTTTCATATTTCCAAGAAAGGCGAAATCGAACTTGAGTTGGTCGCCGACCGCCTGAAAGGCGACATCGCCAAATTCGACATCGTCGCGAAAGACGGAAAAGTGCTGGTACAGAAAGACAAGCGCATCACCGCCAAGCATATCCGCGATATGGAAGCGGCGAAGATGAAGCGCCTGCCGGTCAACGACGAGTATCTCGTCGGACGCGTGCTCGCCACCAACATCGTCAACACCGAAACCGGTGAATTCGTCGCGACCGCAAATGAGGAATTGACGGATTTGTCGCTGCGCAAATTGATCGACGCTGGTGTCGAAACCATCTACACGATTTACACCAATGATCTCGATCAGGGCGGATACATTTCATCGACGCTTCGCATTGATGAAACGGTTGACGCGCTTAACGCGAAAGTCGCCATCTACCGCATGATGCGTCCGGGTGAGCCGCCGACCGAAGACGCGGTTAACGCCTTGTTCAACGGCCTGTTCTTCTCTGAAGAGCGCTATGACTTGTCGGCCGTGGGCCGGATGAAATTCAATCGCCGCGTGGCGCGCGAAGAACTGACCGGTGCCATGACCTTGTCGACCGAAGATATTGTCGCCGTTATCAAGATTTTGGTCGAATTGCGCAATGGTCGCGGCGAAATCGACGACATCGATCACCTCGGCAATCGCCGAGTGCGTTCGGTCGGCGAATTGGCCGAAAACCAGTTCCGCTCAGGCTTGGTGAGGGTCGAGCGCGCGGTGCGTGAGCGTCTGTCGCAAGCCGAGGCGGAGAATTTGATGCCGCACGATTTGATCAATGCGAAGCCGGTATCGGCCGCGATCAAGGAATTTTTTGGCTCGTCGCAGCTGTCGCAGTTTATGGATCAGACCAATCCCTTGTCGGAGATCACGCACAAGCGTCGCGTCTCCGCCCTGGGTCCGGGGGGTCTCACGCGCGAGCGCGCCGGCTTCGAAGTGCGTGACGTGCATCCGACGCATTACGGCCGCGTGTGCCCGATCGAGACGCCGGAAGGCCCGAACATCGGCCTGATCAACTCGCTCGCGTTGTATGCGCGCGTGAACGAGTACGGCTTCATCGAAACACCGTATCGCAAAGTTCACAACGGCAAGGTGGCCGGTGAAATCGAATACCTGTCGGCCATCGAAGAAGGCAAATACGTGATCGCGCAAGCCAACGCGGAAACCGACAAGTCCGGTCGATTTGTCGATGAATTGGTTTCCTGCCGCAATCACAATGAATTCATGTTGTCCTCGCCGGACAAGATCGAATACATCGATGTGGCGCCCGCACAAATCGTTTCCGTTGCCGCCTCGTTGATTCCGTTCCTTGAGCACGATGACGCGAACCGCGCCTTGATGGGCTCGAACATGCAGCGCCAAGCGGTGCCATGTCTGCGCGCGGAAAAGTCGCTGGTCGGTACCGGTATCGAGCGAACCGTCGCGATGGATTCTGGCACGGCCGTATTGGCTCGCCGCGGCGGTCGCGTTGATTTCGTCGACGCAGGCCGTGTCGTGGTCCGTGTCAACGACAACGAAACCCAACCGGGCGAAGCGGGCGTTGATATTTACAACCTCGTCAAGTACGTTCGCTCGAATCAGAACACGAACATCAACCAGCGTCCGCTCGTGAAAGTCGGCAACCACATCGCCAAGAATGACGTGATTGCTGACGGTGCATCGACCGACATGGGTGAATTGGCGCTTGGCCAGAATCTGCTGGTCGCATTCATGCCCTGGAACGGCTACAACTTCGAAGATTCAATCCTCATTTCCGAGCGCATTGTCGCCGAAGACCGCTACACCTCGATCCACATCGAGGAGCTGTCGGTGGTGGCGCGCGATACGAAATTGGGTCCGGAAGAAATCACCCGCGACATTTCGAATTTGTCCGAGCGCATGTTGGGTCGTCTCGATGAATCCGGCATTGTCTACATTGGCGCGGAAGTGGAAGCCGGCGATGTGCTGGTCGGCAAGGTGACACCCAAAGGTGAAACACAGCTGACGCCGGAAGAGAAACTGCTGCGCGCGATCTTCGGTGAAAAAGCGTCGGACGTGAAAGATACGTCGCTGCGGGTGCAGTCGGGTATTTCCGGCACCGTGATCGACGTGCAGGTTTTCACGCGCGAAGGCATTGTCCGCGACAAACGCGCGCAACAGATCATTGACGATCAGCTCAAGGATTATCAGAAAGACTTGAAGGATCAGCTGCGCATCGTGGAAGATGACTTGTTCCAGCGGATCGAAAAAACCCTGATCGGCAAGATCGCCAAGGGCGGTCCAAAGAAAATCGCCAAAGGCACCAAGCTGACCAAGGCGTATTTGGAGGATCTGCCGCGTCACGATTGGTTTGATATTCGCCTGACCGATGACGACGATGCGCGCCAGCTCGAATCGCAAAAAGAAGCGCTCGACCTGACCCGCAAGGAATTCGACCGCGCGTTTGACGAAAAGAAACGCAAGCTCACGCAAGGCGATGAGTTGCCGCCTGGTGTGCAAAAGATGGTCAAGGTATATGTGGCCGTCAAACGCCGTTTGCAACCTGGCGACAAGATGGCGGGACGTCACGGCAACAAGGGCGTGATCTCGAAGATCGTGCCAGTGGAAGACATGCCGTTCATGGCCGATGGAACGCCGATGGATATCGTGTTGAATCCGCTGGGTGTGCCGTCGCGGATGAACGTCGGTCAAATTCTGGAAACGCACTTGGGCTGGGCTGCAAAGGGCTTGGGACTCAAGATTGGCGCGATGATGAAGGCGCATGACAGCACCTCGAAACTACGCAAATTCCTCGACAAGGTCTACAACACCAGCGGCAAGAAGGAAGATCTCGGTTCACTTTCGGATGACGAGATCACTGAATTGGCCGGCAATCTGTCGAATGGTGTGCCGTTCGCGACGCCAGTATTCGACGGCGCAGCGGAAGATGAAATTCGCGGCATGCTGGACTTGGCCTACGACGAAGAAACCACGAAGCGTTTGAAGCTGAACGCCACCAAGACGCAGGTCACGCTGCACGATGGTCGCAGCGGCGAGCCTTTCGAGCGTGAAGTCACGGTCGGCTACATGCATATCCTGAAGCTTCATCACCTGGTTGATGACAAGATGCATGCGCGCTCGACCGGCCCGTATTCGCTGGTCACACAGCAGCCGTTGGGCGGCAAGGCGCAGTTTGGCGGTCAACGCTTTGGCGAGATGGAAGTGTGGGCGCTGGAAGCCTACGGTGCCTCCTACACGCTGCAGGAAATGCTAACCGTTAAATCCGACGATACCGCAGGCCGCACCAAAGTCTACGAGAGCATCGTCAAAGGCGAGCACAAGATCGAAGCCGGCATGCCGGAATCGTTCAACGTGCTGGTCAAGGAAATCCGTTCGCTGGCCATCGATATTGATTTGGAGCGCTATTGATCGTGCCTCAACAGAGCAATGCTCTGCCTGAAGCCCCTATCGTTCCTATCAAACATCTGGAGAAAACATGAAAGCTCTACTCGACTTATTCAAGCAAGTCACGCAGGAAGAAGAATTCGATGCGATCAAGATCGGACTCGCGAGCCCCGAGAAGATTCGCTCGTGGTCTTATGGCGAAGTCAAGAAGCCTGAGACCATCAACTACCGCACGTTTAAACCGGAGCGCGATGGTTTGTTCTGCGCGAAAATTTTCGGGCCGATCAAAGACTACGAATGCTTGTGCGGCAAATACAAGCGCCTGAAGCATCGCGGCGTGATCTGTGAAAAGTGCGGCGTTGAAGTCACGTTGTCGAAGGTTCGCCGCGAACGCATGGGTCATATCGAATTGGCCTCGCCGACCGCGCATATCTGGTTCCTGAAGTCGCTGCCGTCGCGTCTGGGCATGGTGCTCGACATGACGCTGCGCGATATCGAACGCGTCTTGTACTTTGAAGCCTTTGTCGTGACCGATCCCGGCATGACGCCGCTGAATAAATGTCAGTTGTTGACCGAAGATGACTACTTGGCCAAGGTCGAAGAATTCGGCGACGATTTCCATGCGGCGATGGGGGCCGAGGGTATCCGTGAATTGCTCCGCAAGCTCGATCTTGCGCACGAGATGGAACAGTTGCGTAAGGATTACGGCAATACGGGATCCGAGGCAAAGATCAAGAAAATCGCCAAGCGCCTGAAAGTGCTGGAGGCGTTCTCGAAATCCGGTATCAAACCGGATTGGATGATCATGGAAGTACTGCCGGTGCTGCCGCCGGATCTACGTCCGTTGGTGCCGTTGGACGGCGGTCGTTTTGCGACCTCCGATCTGAACGATCTCTATCGTCGCGTGATCAACCGCAACAATCGCCTGAAGCGCCTGCTGGAATTAAAGGCGCCGGAAATCATCGTGCGCAACGAAAAGCGCATGCTGCAAGAGGCGGTCGATTCGTTGCTGGACAACGGTCGTCGCGGCAAAGCGATGACGGGTGCCAACAAGCGTGCGCTGAAGTCGTTGGCCGACATGATCAAAGGCAAGTCGGGTCGTTTCCGTCAGAACTTGCTCGGCAAACGTGTCGATTACTCAGGTCGTTCCGTGATCGTGGTCGGTCCGACGTTGAAGCTGCATCAGTGCGGCCTGCCGAAGAAAATGGCGCTCGAATTGTTCAAACCGTTCATTTTCCACAAGCTCGAAGTGTTGGGAGCCGCGACGACGATCAAGGCCGCCAAACGCATGGTCGAAGCCGAAGAGCCGCTGGTCTGGGATATCCTCGAAGACGTGATTCGCGAGCATCCGGTGATGCTGAACCGTGCGCCGACGCTGCATCGCTTGGGCATTCAGGCGTTCGAGCCGGTGCTGATTGAAGGCAAGGCGATCCAATTGCATCCGCTGGTCTGCGCCGCATTCAACGCCGACTTCGACGGCGACCAAATGGCTGTGCACGTACCGATCTCGCTGGAAGCGCAGATGGAGTGCCGCACATTGATGCTGGCGTCCAACAACGTGCTGTTCCCGGCGTCGGGCGAGCCGTCGATTGTGCCGTCGCAGGATATCGTGTTGGGTCTGTATTACATGACCCGCGAACGGGTCGCCGCTAAGGGCGAAGGCTCGATGTTCATGAACGTCGCCGAAGCGCAGCGCGCCTACGATTGCGGTGAAGTTTCGTTGAATGCGAAGATTCAAGTGCGCATTCAGGAAACCGACAAGGACGAAAAGGGCGCAATCATTTCACGCGTTAAACGCTATGAGACGACGGTTGGTCGCGCGATTCTGTCCGAAATCATGCCGCCCGGATTGCCGTTCCCGTACATCAACAAGGCGCTGAAGAAAAAAGAAATCTCGAAGATCATCAACGCCGCGTTCCGTCGTTGCGGCATTCGTGAGACGGTCATTTTCACGGATCAGTTGATGTACACCGGCTTCACGTACGCCACCAAAGCAGGCCTGTCGATTTCCATCGATGACATGCTGGTACCGAAACAGAAGAAGGACATCATCGCCGCGTCCGAGAAGGAAGTGAAAGAAATCGAAGCACAGTACACTTCCGGCCTGGTCACGCAAGGCGAGCGCTATAACAAGGTCGTCGATATCTGGGGCCGCGCGGGCGATCAGGTCGCCAAGGCCATGATGGAGCAATTGGGTTCCGAGCCGGTCACCACTCGTGAAGGCAAAGTGACCACGCAGGAATCCTTCAACGCGATCTACATGATGGCGGACTCGGGCGCGCGTGGTTCGGCCGCACAGATTCGCCAATTGGCGGGGATGCGCGGTTTGATGGCGAAGCCGGATGGCTCGATTATCGAGACGCCGATCACGGCGAACTTCCGCGAAGGCTTGAACGTGTTGCAGTACTTCATCTCAACGCACGGTGCGCGTAAAGGTCTGGCGGATACGGCGTTGAAGACGGCGAACTCCGGCTACCTGACCCGCCGCCTGGTCGATGTGACACAGGATCTGGTAGTGACCGAAGATGATTGCGGCACCAGCAACGGTCTTGCTGTAAAAGCACTTGTCGAAGGTGGCGAAGTCGTCGAAGCGCTGCGTGAACGCATTTTGGGTCGCGTTGCGGTGGCGGATGTCGTCAATTCCGACAGTGGGTCTTTGATCATCAAGGCGGGCTACATGCTCGACGAAGATGCGGTGGATGCGATCGATGCCGCCGGTATCGACGAAGTTAAAGTCCGCACGCCGCTTACTTGCGATACGCGTTTCGGCCTATGCGCGAAGTGCTATGGTCGCGATCTGGGTCGTGGCGCGATGGTTAACGTCGGTGAGGCGGTGGGTGTGATTGCGGCACAATCAATCGGCGAGCCGGGTACACAGTTGACGATGCGCACATTCCACATCGGTGGTGCCGCGTCGCGTACGGCGGTCGCCTCCAGCGTGGAAGCCAAGTCCTCCGGCATCGCGCGCTTTACCACGGGTTTGCGCTTTGTCAACAACGCCCGCGATGAAATGATCGTTATTTCCCGCAACGGTGAAATCATCATTACGGAAGACAACGGTCGCGAACGTGAACGCCACAAGGTGCCATACGGTGCCACGTTGGCGATGAAAGAAGGCAGCCGCATCAAGGCAGGCCAAACCTTGGCGACATGGGATCCGCATACTCGCCCAATCATCACCGAGTACGCCGGCGAAGTGCGCTTTGAGAACGTCGAAGAAGGCGTGACGGTGGCCAAGCAGATCGATGAAACCACTGGTTTGTCGAGCCTGGTCGTAATTGATCCGAAGCGTCGCGGCACGGCCGCATCCAAGGGCTTGCGTCCCGCCGTCAAGCTGATTGACGCCAAGGGCAAGGAAATCAAGCTGGCGGGCTCGGATTCGCCGGT
>JANPBQ010000007.1:0-9735 GCA_031430555.1 Betaproteobacteria bacterium | reverse complement strand
CGGCAATGAAGTTTGTCCTGTGGCTCATCCTGCTGGTGTTGTGCTGGCCGCTCGCGATCATCGCGCTGCTGCTGTATCCGATCATATGGCTGATCACATTGCCGTTTCGTTTGGTCGGCATCGCGGTGGAAGGCGTGTTCGAGTTGCTACGCTCGATCGTAATGTTGCCGGCGCGATTGCTGCGTGGAGGTTGAGGCGGCGTCGCGGGGCGATAGTTTGACGGACTGGTGAGCCGCACCAAGCGAAATGGTCGGCACAAAACACGTAAACCCCCATTTGGCGAGCCTCTCCGGGCAATAGTGCCCGGAGAGGCTCGCCGGTGCTTGAGTTTGCCGATTGGGTACTTCTATTTACCCTGTCGTACCGGCGAAGGCCGGTACCCAATTTTCGTAAGCCATTGACACATTGACAAAATTGGGCCCCGGCCTACGCCGGGGAGACAGAGATTTGAGGTAAATAGAAGTACCCGATTGATACCACTAGTGTCCCAACGTTAGAGCAAATCAATACAAGTTGGTCAACGTGCATGGCCTTCCCCAGCGAGTAAGCACGCCAATGGATGGGCCATTCCGCAAACGAATTTGACATCGACAACAACCAATAAACGACCTTTCACAAGGAGAATCATTAGGTTAGCAACACTCGGGTGCCAAACGTTGGGACACTAGTGGATTGATACACAAAGCCTCACGAAACGTACCCATCGAATCGGCGCAACATGGCATGGATGCGCTGTTTTCCGCGTGTGGAGAGATAATGGCGTCGCGAAAACCATCCCGCGAACGATTCCGCCAAGGCCTCCGTGAAAAAATTACTCGATCAATTCCTCCCGCATCGACTGCGCGTGCTGTGGGTATTGCTGCTTGCCTTCCTTGCGTTCAACGCCGCGGTCCGGCTCGGCCTGGCGCTATTCAACGGCGAATCCAGCGCGTTGATGCCGTGGCGGCTGGTGCCGGCATTGGCGATCGGACTCGGTTTCGATATTGGCGTGGCGACCTTTTTTCTTGCACCTGTGGGACTCCTGTTGCTGGCGTGGCCGAACGCGCGCCATGCGTCCTTGCGCGTGGTGGTGCTCGCAGTGCTGTTGCCGTTGCTACTGCTGATGGTGTTCGTCGGCTTTTCGGAATTCACGTTCTGGAACGAGTTCGCCTCGCGCTTCAATTTCATCGCCGTCGACTATCTGATCTACACCAACGAAGTGATCGGCAATATCCGCCAGTCGTACAACATGCCGTTGCTGCTCGGTGGCGTGGGCGTGGTGGTAATTTTGTTGTGGTGGCTGTTGATGCGTGCGTTGCGCCCTTGGTGGGCGGGCGCGCTCGCGACGCGCCACCGCTGGATTGCCGCCGCGATTTTGATCATCCTGCCGCCGCTCGCGGTGTGGATCCTGGAAGCGCGTTACAAGGAATTTTCGTCCGACGCGCAGGCCAATGAACTCGCCGGCAATGGCTACTTCGATTTCTGGCACGCATTCTGGTCGAATGAAATCGACTACGAACGTTTTTACAAGACGCTGCCGCGCACCAAAGCGGTCGCCAAATTGGCCGGCGACATCGCCGGCAAGCGCGTGCCGGTCACGCTTTCGCAGCGCCCGTATATTCGCGATGTGGTTGCGGAAGGCGAACGCAAGCCGCTCAATGTGGTGATGATTTCGGTCGAGAGCTACAGCGCCGAATTCATGGCGGCGTTTGGCAATAAGCAAGGCCTGACCCCGTACACCGACAAGCTCGCGACCGAAGGCATGTTCTTCACCAAGCTCTACGCGACCGGCACCCGTACGGTTCGCGGACTGGAGGCGCTGACGCTGTCGGTGCCGCCCACCCCCGGCCACTCCATCGTCAAACGCCCCGACAACGCGAACCTTTTTTCGATCGGCGAAGTGTTCAAAGACAACGGCTACGAGTCGCTTTATCTCTACGGCGGCTACGGTTACTTCGACAATATGAACGCGTTTTTTTCCGGCAACGGTTATACCGTGATCGACCGCACTGTGTTGACGCCCGAGCAAATCCACTTTGAAAATATCTGGGGCGTGGCCGATGAGGATTTGTTCAGTATGTCGTTGCGTGAACTCGACAAACGCGACGCGGTGAAGAAGCCGTTCTTCGCGCACATCATGACCACCAGCAATCACCGGCCATTCACGTATCCGGAAGGCCGCATCGATATTCCGAGCAAGACCGGGCGCGAAGGCGGCGTGAAATATACCGACTGGTCGATCGGCAAATTCATCGAGCAGGCGCGCGCGAAGCCATGGTTCGACAACACCTTGTTCGTGATCGTTGCTGACCACACGCACAAGGGCCGCGGTCGGCAGGAATTACCGCTTGAAAATTATCACATCCCGATGGTGATTTATGCGCCGAAACACATCATGCCGCAGCGGGTTGAGACCATTGCCTCGCAGATCGATGTGCCGCCGACGATTCTGGGTTTGCTCAACATCAGCTATCGCTCGCGTTTTTTTGGCCAGGACATTTTTCGCGAAGGCAAAACGCATGAGCGCGCGTTGATGGCGAATTACCAGACCGTGGGCTATTACGAGAACGGGCGCATCGTCGAGCTAAAACCGAATGCGCGCTTTCGGGTGGTCGATGCCGAGAGCGGAAAATTGGCGCCGATGGATGCGCTGTCGGAGCACTTGATCGAGAAAGCGATTGGTTACTACCAACTCGCGAGTGAAGCGTACCGCTTGGGGGATTTGAAACGTTCGAAGAAGCATTGAGCGCCGGCAGCTTTTCGCGTGCCAATGGATTCTGTCATCCACATACATCTACGCCGCAAAAAATCCAACCTTCGCGGATCGCGGCAATTTCTTCAACGCCGCTTCCGCCCGCGAGGCACTCGATCGATCGGCAAACTCTTTCGCCGCCACCACCCTCAATGGCGGATTGGCCCGCGTGTAGCGCGCGCCGATGCCGAATACATGTTCGGCGAATCGGCGTTCAAGATCCGTGGTGATGCCCGCGTAGTAGCTGCCGTTCTCGCATTCGAGCAGGTAAAGCACCCAGTCAGCACGGGGAGAATTGAGTTTAGTTTTCACGGCGAACATTGTCGCCGAACTTAGGGAAGCGCCGATTTATTCCCTCGCGGGAATTAATCGGCGCTTCCTTAGTGTCAAATCGGCATATCGATGTTTAGGCGTCCTACCGACATGCCGCCAACCTGATTGCGCCAGCAGTCGACCGAGTAACCGCCCACACCACCTGCCGATGTTTGCCGACGGATGCCGGAAGTGGAATGCGGTATTTCCGGCGCGGTTTCCGGGGGCCGCACAAATCGCAGGTCGCTATCCGCCAATCCCTGGATGACCATGCGACCGCGCCGAATGATCGGCAACCGTTCGCCGGGATTGAGCACCAGATCCTCCTGCCAACCCTCGAAGGTGATCCAGACGCTGCCGCGCAATACTTCCAGCGCGAGACCGCGCGCTTCGGCGGTCGATGCAACTTGGTGGTTGTTCAATGCGAAACGGATGTCGTTGCCTTCGCCCAGCTTGAAATTCATCGATTTCATGTGATGCCTCTTTTTTTACCAGATGTGAAATAATTTGCGTATTGATTGCCGGCGTGTTTCTCGGCTGATGAGAACTTTAAGTGGGACGGCGCACCGGCACAATCGATCAATTCTGACAACCCAATTGAATTTTTCTCACACAATATGGCGATCAAACGTTTACCCCCGATGACCACCCTGCCGGTGCTCGAAGCCGCCGCGCGCCTGCAAAGCTTTTCGGCGGCGGCGGAGGAGCTGCATGTCACGCACGGCGCCATCAGCCACCAGATCCGCTCGCTGGAAGATCATCTCGGTGTCGCGCTGTTCGCGCGCGAAGGCCGGCGCGTGGTGCTGACTCCCGAAGGTGCGGGGCTCGCGGAAGCGGTGCGTGGCGCGCTCGCCAAAGTCGCCGACGCGGTGGATGCATTGAACCCGGTGGAGCGCGAAAAGAAACTCAAAATCAGCGTGCTGCCGTCGTTCGCGAGCCGTTGGCTGATGCCGCGATTGGGCAAATTCCTCGAGGCGCATCCGCATTACGAGATTTCCGTCGAGGCATTGCAGACGCTTGCCAATTTCACTACCGACGGCGTCGATATCGCGATCCGTTTCGGCGTCGGCCCGTGGCCGGGTTTGCATAGCGAACTTATCGCCGGCGATACCTACTTTCTCGCCTGTAGTCCGAAATTTCGTCGCGGCAAATTGCCGACCAGGCCCTCGCAGCTCGCGGGATTGCCATTGATGCGCAACGAACCCACGCTCTGGGAAAGCTGGTTTGCCGCGGCCGGGATTGAGATGGCGCCGCCGGCACGTGGCATCGACTACAACGACGCCGCGCTGTTCATCCAGCAGGCAATCGCCGGCGAGGGCATTGTGCTGGTGCGGCGTTCATTGATCGGCGCAGATCTGGCAAACGGCAAATTGGTGAAGCTGTTCGATGTCGAAGTCGAATCGCCGCACCGCTACCATCTCGCGTGTCTACCGCAGCACGCCAACAGCCGCAAGGTGCGCGCGTTTCGCGATTGGTTCAAGAGCGAAGTCGATTGGACGGAAAAATCGCCGACGCAAAGCAAGAAACGCTAGCGCATCACTTTGGTGGTCTTTTCCACGGTCGGCCATTGCGCATCCGCCTTGCCGATATAACCCGGCGTGTCTTTGCTCCACATCGCTTTCACGTCGTCATTGAAGTTGAGATAGAGCCGGCCATCGATCACCGTGAACGCCTCCGGTGACGTGACGGCTTTGTAGCCGCGTGAAACGCCGAACGCGCAGTAGCCGTCATATTGCGGCGCATATTTCTCCGGCTGGGCGGCGAAGGCGTCGCGATTCGCGGCACTCTTGAATTGAAACACGGAGCCCTTGAAGGTGTGCGTGAATTCGCGGCCACCCTTTACCGCTTTATTTTCTTGCATGTAAGCGACCGGATCGTAGCCGGCAATGGCGACA
Organism: Betaproteobacteria bacterium; assembly: GCA_031430555.1. Taxonomy (GTDB): domain Bacteria; phylum Pseudomonadota; class Gammaproteobacteria; order Burkholderiales; family Usitatibacteraceae; genus UKL13-2. Next base: position 4,797 of record JANPBQ010000007.1, on the reverse strand, counting down.
CCGTTGGATTCGTTGAATGCGCCCGCTGAGGCGGCGCACGCGATGCATGTTGCGAACAGGATCGAGGCGCTCCGACCGACATGTTTCGGCGCGATGGCAAGTCGATTTGGTTCGAGAACTTGAAGCATGGTGTCGTCCGGTTCGTATTGAGGTGGCGTTGCGCGAAGAGATATCTTGCGGATTTGTCGCACGCCGGTTCACGCCCTTACAAATGGCGCGCGACGCGGACCTCGCGGAAAAAGTTGCTACACTCAATTATGCCCATTCGCCAAAACTACAGCCGCCGATTCACGCTGGAAAACCTCGATATCCGCGGGCAGGTGGTGCGCTTGACCGATGTCTGGCGCGATATGCACATCAGCCGCCACTATCCCGCCAATATCAAACAATTTCTCGGCGAAATGGCCTGCGTGGCGGTGTTGATCGGCGCGGGTTTGAAGCAACCCGGCAAAGCGGCGTTGCAGATCCAGCGCAAGCCTGATGGCGCGGTGAGCGCTGGCGGCAACACGATTTACCCAGGGCCGCTGGCGGTGCTCGATTGCACCGAGGCACTCGCCGTGCGCGGCATGGCAGCGGCGGATTTCAAGAATGGGGCGGCGAGTTTCGCCGAGTGGGTCGAAGGCTGCACACTCGCGATGACGCTCACCTACACCAACACCACGCAGATTTACCAAAGCATCGTGCCGGTCTCAGGTCTATCGGTGGCGGAATGTTTTGAACATTATTTCGATCAATCCGAGCAATTGCCCACGCACCTCTGGCTCGCGGCCAATGAATCCGGTGCCGGCGCGCTGCTGCTGCAAAAATTGCCGAACGCGGATATCAAGGATGCCGACGGCTGGGCGCGCGTCGAGCAACTTGCCGCCAGCGTAAGTGAAGCGGAATTGACTTCGCTGCCGGCCGAGGAATTATTGACGCGTTTGTTTCACGAAGAAGACGTGCGGGTTTACGGCGCGGCACCCGTCACTTACGCCTGCAAGCGCGACACGAAGAAGGTAGAGAACATGTTGCGGTCACTGGGCCGCGAAGAAGTCGAGGCCACACTCGCGGAACTGGGTTACGTCGAGGTCAAGGACGATATCTGCCATCAGGTTTATCGCTACGACGCGGACGCGATTCGGCGTTTGTTCGCGACGTAGTGCGCGGGGTAAATTTCAAAACACGGCAGGTTTACCGCCCGCGGCGATGCCCCGACCATCGGTGACCGTGCCCCCAATGTCTCGTGCCCAATGTATAGCCGAGCGCGACGCCCAGAAGTGGATACACGGGGGACGCGTAGTAATCGGGATAATAAGTCGAATAGGAATACGGGTAAGCGTAGGGCCGCGAGTAATACACGCGATCGACATACGCCGGTTCGCGATAAACGCGCTCAATTGGCTCCACATACACTCGCTCGGCTGAGGTATAGGTCGGCGTGGGTGCACCGGTGGTGGACGGGCCAGACGCGGATTGCGCCGTCGGCGTGACCTCCAATTCGATCGTCGGCCCCGGCGGAAACGGCAGTTGCACCGTGTGTTGCCGGCCTGCATATTCGTAAACCACCTTGTAGCCGATGTTGCGGTCTTCGGTGATCATTTCCGTGCGGCAGCGTTGGCGGCCATCGGCATCGTTGGTGCAGGTCGAGCGCGGTTCGGTCACGCGCTTCAATACCGGGGTGCTGGAGATAACTTTGCCGGTTTCTTGGGCGATTGCAATGCCGGAAAGGGCGGTTGAGACGGCGGCCAGGAATGGGATAAGTCGTCTGGTTTTCATTGCGGTCACCTCGTTTTGTTTCGTCAATCGAATCCTGCCGGTTGCGCAGGAACGCTCGCATCGCGGTTTGGGTTGACACGGCATTCGTGCCGGGCACCCTATGAACCCAAATTACCTTGAACAATCTACACAATTCGAATATGCCGTTTTTTCGACCATTTAGACCGGCACGCGTTCAGAGATTTTCGCAAAAAACATCGTGGCGCATCGTCATCGCCACCGAGAAGGCGTCAAATGAGGCCAAGCACGCGCTTTCAGAAAACTCGGCGTCCAGCTTGCCGTTCCAGCCTTTTTCTACCTGTAGGCCGCGCCAGTTCTAGAGTTTATGAGTCGTTCTGTCGAAAATCATATTCATATGCTATTTGCATATAGCATATGAAGAGGGATTGACAAGAAGTGAAAGCCTTCTATATGCTATATGCAAATAGCATATGGCAGATACGAAATTATGAATTCCCCAATCAAATCAAGCAACTCCCCTTCGCCCAAGCGCGCGAAGAGTGGCCAGTGGGCGCTCAAGCCGCAAGATGTTGTAGTGGCGTTAAAGCTGGTCGTCTTGCGTGGTGAGCGGCTGACGTATGAAGAGCTTGGCAAGCGGCTAAAGCTTTCTCAGTTTGAAGCGCACGCGGCGGCGAAGCGTTTGGTCGCCGCCAAGTTGGCGACGGAAATTGAGGGGGAGGTTCGCCCTATCATCGCGACGCTCAAGAATTTTATTTACTACGGCGCGCCTTACGCCTTTCCGCCTGTGCGCGGGGAGATGACGAACGGCTATCCCACGGCATACGGTGTCAATCCATTGAAAGAGAAAGTCTTGTTCGCCGACGAGAATCCGCCGGTGTGGCCGAGTGCTGAAGGGACGACGCGCGGAATGACGCTATTACCGCTTTATGAAAAAGCCCCGTTGGCGGCGGTTGAAGACAAGGCGTTATACGAAATGCTTTCCTTGTTCGACGCCTTGCGCATCGGTGCGGCGCGCGAGCGTGAGCTTGCGATTGCATTGCTTGAAGAGCGAATTCGCTGATCACGTGACGAAACGATCGACATCATGATGATGACGATCACCTCTGTCTGCCAGTGTCTTTTCGCTTTATTACACCCGAATCCGGAAAGTCTGTAAAAAGTCTATTAGAACAATACGTTGTAATGCACTCCAGATCAGATCGTAGACCAAACCTCATTCAGTAAAAATAGAAATTTGCCTATTTGCATGCAATCAAGCAAACTATCTTTTGTTTGATTGAGGTGTCCTATGCTTCAAGTATCCGATCAGGAAATTAACAGCCGGCTGCGTGAGGAAAACCCGTGGTGGATCGATGGGGCGGGAATTGATCGTGACTTTGCCGCGTTTCCGCGCCGGGCCTACTTGCAACCTTTTACGCGCTTGCTCCGACAGGATGGGCCGCAACGCGCGCTGCTTTTGCTCGGGCCTCGTCGCGTGGGAAAAACGATCCTGGTCTTTCATGCGATCGACGATCTTCTGCAACGCAAGGTGGCCGGGCGCGACATTCTCTATATTTCGCTGGAGACGCCGACATTTTTTGGCCAAAGTCTGGAATCGCTCGTGCGGCGATTTCAAAAGATATTCGAGCGCCCGACCGGAACGCCGCTGTTCGTATTCTTCGATGAAATTCAGTACCTGAAGGGTTGGGAGGTTCATCTCAAGTCGCTGGTGGACAGCTTTCGCGGCATCCAGTTTGTCGCGACCGGCTCGGCGGCGGCGGCGCTAAAGCATAAGAGCACCGAATCCGGTGCCGGACGATTCACCGAGTATGTTTTGCCGCCGCTGACTTTTTTCGAGTACTTGCGGTTCATCGGTAGTGAGGATGCCCTGATCATTGATGACGTTGATCGCGATGACGCCGGACGGTTCCGCGCCCGCGATATTCACGGACTCAACGACGCGTTTGTGAACTATGTGAATTTCGGTGGCTATCCCGAAGCGGTATTTTCCGAAACGGTCCGCAAAAATCCTCGGCGCTACATCAAGAGTGACATTATCGACAAAGTGTTGCTGCGCGATCTGCCGAGTCTCTATGGCATCGCTGACGTGCAGGAGCTCAATTCACTGTTCAACACGGTTGCTTACAATTCAGCGCAAGAAATCAGTGTTGAAGATCTTTCGCAGTCGAGTGGCGTGAGCAAACCGACGATCGCGAAATATCTGGAATATCTGGAAGCGGCCTTTCTCATCAAGCGGCTGCGGCGAATCGATGAAAATGCGGCGCGCTTCCGAAAAGCCATGACATTCAAAGTGTATTTGACGAACTCCACGATGCGTTCTGCATTGTTCGCACCGCTCGATGCGGACGATGCGGCGATGGGGCACATGGTAGAGACTGCGGTATTCAGTCAGTGGTTGCACAATGCGTCATACATCGAATCCCTGCACTATGCCCGGTGGAAAAAGGGGGAGGTTGATCTGGTTAGTCTTGACGCTGCACAACGACCGCGATTCGCCGTCGAAGTGAAGTGGAGCGATCGCGCGCCTGCCGACGCGAAAGAAATCAAGGCACTGCTCGAATTCGCGCGCGTCAATACACTCGCGCGCCGACCACTTGTAACCACCCGCACGATATCGGACATCAAGACAATGGACGGCATCGAAGTGGAATTCACTCCCGCGAGCCTGCACTGCTACACCGTCGGCCGCAATACCCTGGAACGATCACGATAACCATGAACTCCGCAACCATCGTCCAGAAACTCTGGAACTACTGCAACGTCCTGCGTGACGACGGGATGAGCTACGGCGATTACGTCGAGCAGCTCACCTATCTGCTGTTCCTGAAGATGGCCGACGAGCGTAGCCAGCCGCCGTATAACCAAAATGTGAGCCAGCCAGGCATGATCCCGAAGGCGTATGCATGGCCCGCGCTTCTGAAACGCGACGGCGATGAACTCTTCGACCACTACCGCCACACGCTGGAAGAGCTGGGCAAAGAAAAAGGCATGCTCGGCCTCATTTTCAATAAAGCGCAGAACAAGTTTCAGGACCCGGCCAAGTTGAGGCGGCTGGTGGTGGATCTGATCGACGCGGAGAAC
>JANPBQ010000006.1:0-19439 GCA_031430555.1 Betaproteobacteria bacterium | reverse complement strand
CCGTGGGCATGTCCGCACCCGCGCGGATCGCGCGTGCGAAGGGCACTTGATAACCGGGGCGGATCGTCATCTTCGCGTCGTGCGCGTTGCCGCCGGAAGACACATCGACGAGATCGATGCCGAGCGCTTTCGCGCGCATGCAAAATTGAATCGATTGCACGACATCCCAGCCGCCCTCTTTCCAATCGCTCGCCGAAATGCGCAGGAACACGGGCAAGTGGTTCGGCCATACATCACGCACCGCCGCACACACTTGCAATGGAAAGCGCATGCGGTTTTCCAGCGAGCCGCCGAATTCGTCGCTGCGTGTGTTTGACAGCGGCGAGAGAAATTCATGCAACAAGTAGCCATGCGCGCCATGAATTTCCGGCACCTCGAATCCTGCCTTGAGCGATCGTTTCGCGGCGGCGGCGAAGGCTTCGACGGTCGCGGCGATTTCCGCAATGCTCATTTCATGCGGCACCGGATAGTTGCCCGCGAAGGGCGATTCGCTCGGCCCCAGTACGTCCCAGCCGCCGCTGCCCGGTTCAACCTTGCCGTGCCCACGCCACGGCGCATAAGTGGAGGCCTTGCGGCCTGCGTGCGCGAGTTGGATGCCGGGCACCGCACCTTGTGCCTTGATGAACGCCGCAATCGGTGCCCACGCGCGCATCTGCGCATCGTTCCAGATGCCGGCATCCTCTGGCGAAATCCGTCCCGCCGGCGTGACGGCAGCGGCCTCGGTGAACACCAGCGCCGCACCACCGATCGCGCGCGAACCGAGATGCACGAGGTGCCAATCGGTGGGCATGCCGTCTTCGCAACTGTACTGACACATGGGTGAGACGAAAACGCGGTTCCTGAAAATCAACTCGCGTAATTGCAGGGTCGAGAAAAGTTGCGACATGGCGGGCCAGAGTTGAAAGTGAGGATTGAATTTTAGTTCAGCAAGTACGCGACAATAGCGCATCAGGCAGAAAACCCATCATGACACGCACCGCCCATTCGCTCATCGTTCAAGCCGGCCCGCGCGCACTTAAGCACTTGCGCGAACACGGTCTGCGTCCGCAGGACATCGACATCGTGCCGGGCGCCGCGGGCGGGCCGAAAGGACTCGGATTGGCACGTCTCGACGAACATATTTTTGCCGATTGGTTGCCTTCGGGATTTGCCCAACGCATGGCACCCATCGATTTGATTGGCTCCTCGATCGGCGCGTGGCGCTTTGCGGCGGTGTGTCGGGGCCGTACGGCAGACGAGACTCGCGCGACCTTGCGTGCGTTTGCCAAAGCCTATAGCGAGCAAAGATATCCGCGCCGGGTGGATGCCGATTTCATCACCGCGTATGCGCGCGATCTGATCGACAACCTATTCAAGGGTTTTGAAAACGAACTGCTGTCGCATCCGAATTACCGGCTGAATGTGCTGGTGGTGCGCGGCAAGGGCATGCTCCGGCATGAAGCGCGCGGTCGCTCGCACGCGGGTTTTGCGTTTGCGGCACTGGCAAATATGGCGGGGCGCTCGAATCTGCGCCACTTCCTCGATCGCACCTGGTTTCACGCGGGCCTCGATTCGGTCGCGAACTTTCGCGATGGTTGGGACAAATTTCATACGCAGCATGTGCCGCTGTCCGCCGACAATTTCGGCGACGCGCTGATCGCTTCGGGCTCGATTCCGCTGGTGCTGAAAGGCGTGAAACACATCGCCGGCGCGCCGGCCGGCACCTATTGGGATGGCGGTATCATCGACTACCACCTGCACCTGCCCTATCCGCGCACAGCGGGGCTGGTGCTGTATCCGCACTTCACTGATCGCATCATTCCCGGCTGGCTGGATAAGGCATTGCCATGGCGGCGCGCGCAAGGTGCTTGGCTCGACAACGTCATTTTGGTGTCGCCCTCCCGCGAATATCTCGATCGATTGCCGATGAAAAAACTGCCCGATCGCAACGACTTCAAACGCTTTGTCGATGACTATGACGCCAGGCTCAAATATTGGCGGTTTGCGATGGATGAGAGCGAGCGGTTGGCGGAAGAGTTTCGGATGCTTTGCGGGTCAGAGGCATTGCTTTCGCAGGTGCGGCCGTTTTCCTGAGCCCGCGTTATTGGTTAAAACTCAAGCATTGGCGGGCTTCTACAGACCTTTTGTCGTGAAGACCCGCACCAGATATAGTAATCGCGCCCTCGTCGGGCGGATTTGTCCGCCAATCAACGCGCACGATGGCGGGCAGGCCCGCCCTACAAATGCTGCGCCCCCGGTAGGGCGGACTTGTCCGCCAATCAACGCGCGCGACGGCGGGCAGGCCCGCCCTGCAAGTGCTGCGCTCGCGCAACCGGCGATTGGTTTCGCGTGGCCGCCATTCGATCAATGCGTGACGATTTACTTGACGACGCCGACCCTCTTGCCGATCGCCACCAGCAGCGAGAAGAATCCGACGGCAATGACCATCGCGAGCAACGCCGTCGCGAGGGCCATCGGAATGCCTTGCAGCCCGAGTGCGGACGTCGCGAGCCACGCGAGCCATACCGCCGGGGCGGCGGAGGCGACGATGGCGAGCACGCTGAGGAAATAGGATTTCATGGGTGATGCGAGCTGGGTATAGGAGCCGTTGGTATTGGCAGTCATTGTGCGCCCGATTCTTGTCGTTACTGAATCTATGTATTCTCCGACGCGGCAATCCGCGTCGCGTTGTCGCCGGTCAAATATTCGATCCCAGCCAGCGTTCGGCCATCGCAATATCCCAACCTTTTCGTTTCGCGTAATCGACCAATTGATCGCGGTCGATCTTGCCGACGGCGAAGTATTGCGACTGCGGATGCGAGAAATAAAATCCCGACACGGCGGCGGTGGGCCACATCGCGAAACTCTCAGTCAATGTGATGCCGGCCTTTTCGGGCGCCTGCAATAAATCGAACAACGGGCCTTTTTCGGTGTGCTCAGGGCACGCGGGGTAGCCGGGCGCGGGACGAATGCCGACGTATTTTTCGGCGATCATTTCCGCGCTGGATAATTTTTCGTCCGATGCGTAGCCCCAATATTCGCGGCGCGTTTTCCAGTGCAGATGTTCGGCGAAGGCTTCGGCCAATCGATCGGCGAGTGCTTTGATCATGATGGCGCTGTAGTCGTCGTTGGCGGCTTCGAAGGCTTTGGCGCGCTCTTCGCAACCGAGACCGGCGGTGACGGCGAAGGCGCCGAGGTAGTCGGGGATCGTCGTTGTCCGGGACAATGCACCCCCATCCCGGCCTTCCCCCTGGGACGGGGAAGGAGTGGACTCGCGCGGCGCGACAAAATCCGCAAGACACTGATTTGGATTGCCTGTCGGCTTTTCGTTTTGCTGGCGCAGGTGATGGAATGTTTTCAGCACTTGGGTGCGTGTTTCGTCCGCGTAAATCTCGATATCGTCGCCGACACTATTCGCGGGCCAAATGCCCACCACCGCGTTGGCGCTCAACCAACGCCCCTTGACGATCTGGTCGAGCATCTTCTTGCCGTTTTCGAATACTTCTCGCGCGGCGGCACCGACAGTCGCATCGTCGAGAATCTGCGGATACGTTCCCCACAAATCCCAAGTCTGAAAAAACGGGCCCCAATCGATGAACGGCACCAACTCATCCAGCGGATAATTTTTGAGCGCCTTCACCCCGGTGAATGTGGGCTTTGGCGGAACGTAATTTGTCCACTCGATTTTTGCTTTGTTCGCCCGCGCGGTCGGCAGCGGGATCAGCTTCACGCCTTTCTTGTTGGCATGTTGCTCGCGCACTTTGACGTAATCTTCGCGCGTCGCATTGACAAAATCTTTCTTCAACTCATCCGACAAAAGATTGCTGCACACGCCCACCGCTCGCGAGGCATCCGGCACCCACACCACGGGGAATTGATAATTCGGCTCGATCTTCACGGCTGTATGCGTCCGCGAAGTGGTCGCGCCGCCGATCAAAAGCGGAATAGTGAAACCACGGCGCTGCATTTCTTTCGCCACATGCGCCATTTCTTCGAGCGACGGCGTGATCAATCCCGAAAGCCCGATGATGTCGGCCTTTTCGGCAATGGCGGTGTCGAGAATCTTGTCGCAGGCCACCATCACGCCCAGATCGACCACTTCATAGTTGTTGCATTGCATGACCACGCCGACGATATTCTTGCCGATGTCGTGAACATCACCTTTCACGGTGGCCATGACGATCTTGCCTTTGGCTTTCGAGTTTTCACTGCCGAGCAAACGCTTTTCTTCCTCGATGAACGGCACCAAATGCGCGACGGCCTGCTTCATCACGCGCGCCGATTTCACCACTTGCGGCAGGAACATTTTTCCCGCTCCAAACAAATCGCCGACCACGTTCATGCCATCCATCAACGGGCCTTCGATGACGTTGATCGGCCGACCGCCTGCAACCTTCACCTTGAGGCGCATTTCTTCGGTGTCGTCAACAATGTATTGCGTGATGCCGCGCACCAGCGCATGCGAGAGCCGCTTTTCAGGCGTCTGTTCACGCCACGCAAGGTCTTCGATATTCTCTCTTTTCTGGCCTTTGTATTGCTCGGCGAAATCCACCAGCCGCTCGGTGGAGTCTGCGCGGCGATTGAACAACACATCTTCCACACGCTCCAGCAAATCCTTCGGGATATCGTCGTACACGCCGAGTTGTCCGGCATTCACGATGCCCATCGTCATGCCCGCTTTGCCCGCGTGATACAGGAATGCCGTGTGAATGGCCTCCCTCACCGGCTCGTTGCCGCGGAACGAGAACGACACATTCGATACGCCGCCGCTCACTTTCGCGAGCGGCAGGTTTTTGCGAATCCATTCGGTGGCGCGAATGAAATCAAGGCCGTAGTTGGCGTGCTCTTCGATGCCGGTGGCGACCGCAAAAATATTTGGGTCGAAAATAATGTCTTCCGGTGGGAAGCCGACTTCCTCGGTCAAGATTTGGTAGCAGCGCGCGCAGATTTCGGTCTTTCGTTCGTATGTGTCGGCCTGACCTTTTTCATCGAACGCCATCACGATCACGGCGGCACCATAGCGCCTCGCAAGCTTGGCGTGGCGGATGAATTCGGGCACGCCTTCCTTCATCGAAATCGAATTGACGATCGATTTTCCCTGCACGCACTTGAGTCCCGCCTCAATCACGCTCCATTTGGAACTGTCGATCATAATCGGCACGCGCGAAATATCGGGTTCGCTTGCGATCAAATTCAGGAATTTGGTCATGGCCGCTTGCGAATCGAGCATCGCTTCATCCATGTTGATATCGATCACCTGCGCGCCGTTCTCCACTTGTTGGCGCGCGACCGCGAGCGCGCCGGTGTAATCGCCATTCAATATCAGCTTCGCGAACGCGCGCGAGCCGGTGACGTTTGTGCGTTCACCCACATTGACGAACAGCGAATCGTCGCCGATGTTGACGGCTTCCAGGCCCGACAAGCGCAGACGCTTCTCGATTTTCGGAACGTGTCGCGGCTTGAACGGTGCAACGATTTTCGCGATCGATTCGATGTGTTGCGGCGTGGTACCGCAACAGCCACCGGTGATGTTGAGCCAGCCGGCTTCGGCCCATTCACGAATGAACGCAGCAGTCTGCGTGGGCAATTCATCGTATTCCGCCATCGCGTTCGGCAATCCCGCATTCGGATGCGCGGAGACGTAACACTCGGCTTTGTCGGCCAATTCCTCGATGTGCGGGCGCAATTCCCTGGCACCGAGCGCGCAGTTGAAACCGATCGACAGCGGATTCGCGTGGCGCACCGAGTTGTAAAACGCTTCAACGACTTGTCCTGACAAAGTGCGACCCGAGGCGTCTGTAATGGTGCCGGAAATCATGATCGGCAGACGATATTCATGCACCAAGCCACGCGCTTCAAACTCTTCTTCGACCGCAAAAATGGCGGCTTTGGAATTGAGCGTATCGAAAATGGTTTCGATCAAGATAATGTCGGCGCCACCGTCGATCAGGCCTCCGGTCGCTTCGCGATACGCGTCCTTGACTTCATCGAAATTGACCGCGCGAAAGCCGGGATCGTTCACGTCGGGCGATAGCGACAGCGTACGATTCATCGGGCCTAACACGCCGGCGACGAAGCGCGGCTTAGCCGGTGACTCAATTGACATCGTATCCGCAACTTCGCGCGCGAGTTTTGCGCCTTCGAGATTCAATTCGTACGCAAGCGATTGCATGCCGTAATCGGCCATCGACACCGAGGTCGAATTGAAGGTATTTGTCTCCAAAATATCCGCGCCGGCCTCCAAATACTGCCGATGAATTTCGCGGATCACTTGCGGGCGCGTGATGGTCAGCAAATCATTGTTGCCGCGCAGATCTTTTTGCCACGCGGCAAAGCGTTCACCGCGATATTCAGCTTCGGTCAACCGATAGCGTTGAATCATCGTGCCCATCGCGCCGTCGAGCACGAGGATGCGGTGCATCAGCGCTTTTTCGAGGGCAGCGGTGCGGGCGGGGCGGGTGGAGATTGAGTGGTCCATTTTGTGCGGGCTGTCTGAGATTATTGTCATCCCCGGATCACGTCCGGGGATGACAATTTATTTGGGGAGTTGAAAAGCAATCCAGTTGTCGATTTTTGTTTCCAGCAAATGCATCGGCAACACACCGTCGCTCAGGATCTGATCGTGAAAATCTTTCAGGCTGAACTTCGCGCCGATTTTCACCCGCGCGCGTTCACGCAATTCCTGAATTTTGAGCGCGCCGATTTTGTACGATGGCGAATGCCCCGGCCAGCCGATGTAGCGTTCCGCGTAACGCCGCGATTCGGCTTCCGAATACCCTTGGTTATCCATCATGTATTTGATCGTCTGTTCGCGCGTCCAGCCCTTGGTATGCAGCCCGGTATCGACCACGAGTCGTACCTCACGCAACATTTCATCCAACAGATGCCCGAAGTAGGCATTCGGATCCTCGAACAAGCCCATCTCGCGACCGAGTGTTTCGGCATACAGCGCCCAGCCTTCGATGAACGCCGCACTCCATCCGTGCTGGCGAAATTTCGGCAGCGGCAATTCCTGCTGGATCGCGATGTGATAGTGATGTCCCGGCTGTCCTTCGTGCAGGAATGTCGTCGTCATCGACGTGTTCACATACTTCGTCGGATCGGTGATCACCGCAAAGTAGACGCCGGGCCGCGAACCATCGGGTGCGGGAGAAGAATAGTGATCGGTAGCGGTGTCGCGGGTGAGCGCCGGTTCGGCGCGGATTTCAAGTGGTGCTTTGGGCATGCGACCGAACAACTGCGGCAGTTTGTCGAGAATTTTCTTGTTCAACGCCGCGTAGGCATCGAGCACGTCTTTCTCGGTCTTGAAGGGCCGGTGTTGCGGTTGCGATTCATGCCACTTGAAAAATTCAGTCAGTGTTCCCTTGAATTTGTAAGCGGCCTTGACCTTTTCCATTTCGCGGCGAATGCGCGCGACTTCTTTCAAGCCAAGTGCATGCACGTCGCCGGGCTTCATTCTGGTGGTGGTGTAGTAGCGCAGCAAGGCCTCGTACCAGAACTTGCCATTGGGCAAGGCGTCGAGCCCCACGGTCGCGCGGCATTTGGGAAGGTATTCGGTTTCGACAAAGGCGACCAGCTTCGCCAACGCCGGAACCAGCCGCTGCTCGGTGGCATCGCGATATTCCGCCGTGAGTTTTTCTTTTTCCGTAGGAGTGAATGACGCCGGAAAATTGCGGATCGCCAGCATGAATGCGCTCTTGTCGAGGTCATTGTTGGTGAGCGCCTGCAATGACGGCAAGCCACTTTCGATCAACGCTTTCGGCGGCACGATGCCGCGCTCGATGCCTGCGCGCATATTGATGATCGCCTGATCGATCCACTCGGGCAGTTTGTCGAGACGCTTTAAATAATTCCGGTAATTTTCGACCGTCTTCAGCGGTTGAATATCCTGCCCCGCGCCGTATTGCGCGATTTGAACGGGCAGACTGCCGTATTGATCAAGCGGCATCAAATCTTCGGGAAAGCGCAACAACCCGAGGCGCGAGGTGACTTCGTCCTCCAGCAGGGTGCGCGTCAGTTGATCTGCTGGCGATAGCGATTTTGCATTCAGCGCCGCCGCCTCGCGTTGCACACGCTGATAGAGGGCCCGCTGCATGACGCGGTGTGTAGGGGCGATGTCGATGGCGAGTTCGCCCTCGTACTTCGCCTCCCCCGTGAGTTGCGAGCCGGTAAGCGGATTCAGCGTCAAATTATCCTGAAAATAGCGCTCGGCGATGGCCGCGAGTTTTTCGCCTTCGGCGACTTTCGGCGCGACGGTTTGCGCGAACGAGGAAAACGACATCGACGCCGTGAGAATGCCAATCAGAATCGCGCCAAGAATTCGCCGGTATTGCAACATCTTCGCTCCATCAATAAAAAAACCTGCCCGCAAATCGGGACAGGTTTCATTGGAAATCGCTGTCTCGCTTTAGCCGGATTTAGGGTGCACCGCAACACTTCACCCAGCGCCCGCAAGCTGAAGGAACGATCGTTCCGGTCAAATCGGCGCAGAAGCACATTTTACGCCTTTGCGTGCGGCCTTGCCAGCCACGCCAGCGCTAACGTCGTCAGTGCTTTCACGCCCACCTTCAATCCACTCTCATCGACATAAAACCGCGGGCTGTGATTGGACGGTGCATATTTGCAGTTTTGATCGGGCGGCGTTCCGCCGATATTGAAAAACAGGCCGGGCACTTGCTGCTGGTAGAACGCAAAATCCTCCGCGCCGCAGGTCTTCGGGCAATGGCTGACATTTTCTTCGCCCGCCGCGCGTTTTAACATCGGAATGGCCCACTCAGTCAATGGAGTGTTGTTGACGGTGACCGGATAACCGGGCGTGATGTGTACATGCGCTTTTGCACCGCCGGATTCGGCGATCAGCGTGGAAATTTTCTGGATGAATTCGTGGATGTCGCTGCGATGCTTTTCATCGAACGTGCGGATGGTGCCTTCCATTTTCGCTTCATCGGGAATGATGTTGCTGCGGTTACCCGCGTGGAAACTGCCGACGGTGACCACCGACGGTTCTTCGGTCAGATTCATTTTTCGCGAGACGATGGTTTGCAAGCCCAATACGATTTGCGAGCCGACCACGATCGGATCGACGCCGCTCCAGGGTTGCGCCCCATGCGTTTGATTGCCGCGCAGAAAAATTTTGAACGTATCGGCGCTCGCCATGAATGGCCCGGCGCGATAACCAATTTTGCCGGCGTGCATTTTGGAAGTGATGTGCAGGCCGAATATCGCGTCAACATGCGGATTTTCCATGCAGCCCTCCTTGATCATCAATTGCGCGCCGCCCTCTTCGCCGGGCGGCGGCATCTCTTCGGCCGGTTGAAAAATGAACTTCACCGTGCCGCAAATCTCGGCGCGCATCGCGCTCAAGATTTCCGCGACACCCATCAGGATCGCGACGTGGGTGTCATGGCCGCAGGCGTGCATCACGCCGGTTTCCGCACCGCTCCATTCGGCGCGCGCGAGACTTTTGAACGGCACATCGGTTTCTTCGGTCACCGGCAGGCCATCCATGTCGGCGCGCAAGGCCACACAGGGGCCGGGTTTTGCACCCTTTAAAATGCCGACAACGCCCGTGTAGGCGACCTGTTCTTTGACCTCGTCGAAGCCCAGCGCCTTCAAGTGTTCGGCCACCAATTTGCCGGTGCGAAATTCGCGGTTGCCCAACTCCGGATTCGCGTGCAGATCGCGCCGCCACGCGATGACTTGGTCGTTAAGGCGGTCGGCGTGTTGGGCAATGAGTGTATCGATTGCGAGAAAAGCGTCGGGGGCGTTCATGAATTCACTCTCAAATATTGACAAGTGATTATCTCACTTGACGACTGGCGGGATGGCGCGCGTCGCTATAATTCATTGTCGAATCGAATATAAAGCGCCGCGCAATTGCGGTGCCGGAATGGAAAAAACCATGGATCATTTCACCCCGCAACAAGCCTTTGATTTCCTGAAAAAAGAGCCAACGGCTGTATTCGTCGATTGCCGCAGTGAAATGGAATTCCTGTTCGTCGGCCATCCGGTCGGCGCGATGATGATTCCGTGGAACGATGGGCCGGACTGGGACATCAATCCGCACTTTGTCGGGCAGGTGAAGAAAGCGGCCGGACACTCGACCCATCGCCCGGTAGTGCTGGTGTGCCGCAGCGGCAATCGTTCGGTCGATGCGGGGCTCGCGTTGGAAGCGGCCGGGTTCACGAGAGTATTCAATGTGCTCGAAGGTTTTGAGGGTGACCTGGACGACCAGCACCAGCGTGGCAAGCTCGGCGGCTGGCGGAAGGCTGGTCTACCGTGGGAGCAGGTTTGAAGGAGTGATCCCAACTATTCGCGCAGGCGTGTTGAGCCATTTCAGATTACGTCGTTCCCGCGAAGGCGGGAACCCAGTGCCGTACGCCGCAAATTCACTGGATCCCCGCCTTCGCGGGCACGACGATTCAACGCATTCATCTGTAGAATTAGTCGTCGCTACCAACACCTCAAACTCTAGCACTGGTGCGGCCTTCGAGGATTTTTCCCGTTGAAAGTCTCTCCGGTGCTGGTGTGTTGCCAACGTGTGCGGGGAAATCCGTGACGCCCTATCATCCCTCCGCTCGCCTCGCGTGGGCCATCTGGGGCTTGGCGGCGGCGTTGTACTTCATCGGTTTTTTCCAACGCGTCGCACCGGCCGTGATCACGAATGAGTTGACGGATGCATTCACGCTCACCGCCGCCGGCCTGGGAAATTTGTCGGCGTTTTATTTCTACAGCTACGTGGCGATGCAAATTCCCACGGGAATCCTCGCCGATCGTCTCGGGCCGCGGCGCTTGCTCACAGCCGGCGCGGTGATCGCGGCCATCGGCACGGCGGTGTTCGCGATGGCGCAAGATGCCGCGATGGCGGGCCTCGGCCGGTTGCTGATTGGTGCGTCGGTCGGGGTTGCGTTCGTGTGCATGCTGAAACTGGCCGCGCATTGGATGCCGCCGTCGAACTACGCATTCACGTCAGGCATTGCAATTGCGGTCGGCGTGTTCGGCGCGGTCGTTGCGGGTGCGCCGCTGCGTTGGCTGGTGGATGGTTTCGGCTGGCGCGGCGTGATGTGGGTAGTGGCGGGGATCACGCTATGTGTCGCCGTGGTGACTTGGCTGATGGTGCGCGACGATCCCGCCGAGCGCGGCTATCGAAGCCATTTCGAAGGCACACACAGCACTGCGCATCACTCACGGCTAATTGACGATCTGCGGGAAATTCTGCGCAATCGCAATGTGGTGCTGCTGTTCTTCATTCCCGGCGCAGCGTGTTCGATGGTGCTCACGTTCGCGGGATTGTGGGGCGTGCCGTTTCTGACCACGCAATACGCGTTGGCCCCGGCGAGTGCGGCGGGACTGTGCTCGGCGACGATGATCGCATGGGCAATCGGCAGCATTGTTTATGGTGCCGCATCGAACCGGATCGGCCGCCGAAAGCCGCTGTTCATTGGCGGTCTCGCGGTTTCAATGCTGTTGTGGTCGGCGCTGATATTCGTACCGGCGTGGCCGATCGCGGCGCTGTTCGCACTACTGATTGCGTTCGGATTTTTCAGCGGCTGTTTCATTCTGAGTTTCGCGTTCGCCAAAGAGTCCGGCCCGGCGCGGCTCGCCGGAACGGTATCCGGCATCAGCAACATGGGCGTGATCATGGGGCCGATGACAATGCAGCCGCTGGTGGGCATCATGCTCGACAGTCACTGGCAAGGCGCACTCATCAATGGCAAGCGCGTGTTCGACTTTGCATCGTATCAGCGAGGATTTTCATTGATGCTGATTTGGGGCGTGATTGCGCTCGCGTTGCTGGCGATGACCAAAGAGACGTATTGCCGGCAAGCGCGCTAGCCGTTTGCTGAAAACCGACGGCTAACGCGCGCTTTTCACCAGCCGCCGATAGCCCGTCCAGCAGAGAAGTCCGCTCAACATGATGGTGCCCATGCCTAGCGCCAGGCCCAGTGCCGAGTGCGAAAGCACGGGCGACAACAGGCCCGCAACCAGCGCATTGATGACGCCGCCGACGAACGCGGTCAACGACGTCGCCATGCCGCGCCGCGACGGGAATAGATCCATCACCAGCAGCGACAGCGACGGGTACGCCAGAGACGAGCCGATCGCATAGACAGATACCGGAATCACCGACCAGGGAATCGATGGCGGGCAACAGGCCGAGTACGCGATGTTCACGAGTGCCGACAACATCATGATTATGTATCCCGCGCGGATGGTTTTCGCCGGCGACCAACGCCCGGCGACGCGCCCGGAAATGTAGGCTCCGAAGATGATGCCCGCGATACCCGGTACAAACAGCCAGGCGTATTCCGTCGGGCCGAGATGTAATACCTCCGGCAAAAACACGGGTGCCGACAACATGTAAAGGAAATAGCCGTTGAAGTTGCAGCCAATCGCAAACGAGAGCAGCAGAAACGGAATGCTCGCGCCGACTTCGCGATAGCCCGACAACAGCGGACTTACGCGAAATGACTGGCGTTTTTCTATCGGCAGCGTTTCTTGAAACGCGAAAATACTCGTCACAAATAGCAAGCCCGATATGGCCGCGATGAACCAGAAAATCGAATGCCAGCCAAACTGCGTGTACAGAATACCGCCCAGAATCGGCGCGACGGCGGGGCCCAGACCGAACCACATCGTCACCATCGACATCAGTCGCTGCGCATCGGCGTCGGCAAACAAATCGCGGATCATCGCGCGCCCCGCCACCATTCCCGCACCGACCGATGCGCCTTGCAGCGCGCGGAAAAACAGCAACTGTCCGATGCTTTGCGACATCGCGCAGCCGATCGAGCCGATCAGGAAAATAAACAAGCCCCACAGCATCACTGTCTTGCGGCCAAAACTATCCGACAGTGCGCCGTGAAATAAAAACATGACGGCGAAGGCGAGCAGGTACACCGAGAATGTTTGCTGCATTTGCAATACAGACGCACCCAGATCGCGGGAAATCGCGTCGAACGCCGGAATGTAGGTGTCAATGGCGAACGGCCCGAGCATGCCGAGCGAGGCCAACGACAGCGCAAGCAGCCAGCGCGGCGTGGCGTGATGATGGTGGCGGGGCGGGGTCATTGGGCGCATCTATTTCACTAAACACCAGCACTGGCGCGGCTCTTGGGGCAATTTACGATGGAACGCCGCGCTGAATCTTGATATGCATTGTACCGGTCGCTTCACACCGGGTTTGAAAACGCCTAACTGTGAGCGCCGAATTCCGCGTTCGCTTGCGCGCCGGCACTTACCGCTCGATAATGAAGGATTTGCCTTCCGAAAATCCGCGCGAACCATGAACCTTGATGAGCTAATCGCCGCCAACATCGATGACGCCAGCCACGCACGCGGCGCCGCCTATTGGCGCAACGGTAACGTGCGCTCGGCCAAATGGCAAAAACGCGGTCGCGAAGCACCAGTGCTGATTGGCCGTGTCAGTGGCTCGGTCGGCTATTACGATCAAGTCATCCGCGTCGATGCGGCGCGCGGGAGCATCGACGGCGATTGCAGTTGTCCCGTCGGCCACAATTGCAAACATGTGGTGGCCGCGTTGCTGGCGGCGGGGGCTGCTCCAGGTTCCGACGGTGTGTCCATCACGATCATTCCACCCGACTCCGCCGGGTTTGCGTTGGCCAGTGAATCAACGGGCGACGTTATCGCGCGCAAGCCCGCCGCCCGCCCCGCGACACCGACCATGCCGCTGCCGCACGCGATCGAATTGTGGCTGAGCCAAGTTGCAGCGGCGCAGGCGAATCTGGGCGAGATGTATCCCGCCGATGTGACCCAGCGAATTCTGTATTTTTTCGAGCCTTCTTCGGCAGCCACCGACCAAGGCGGCATGTTGCGCATTTTCAAGGCGCGGGTGAAGAAGTCGGGCGAGTATTCCAGTGTCGACCGCTACACCAACACCAATTCGATTTACAACCCGCCGCGCTATCTGCTGAAAAGCGATATTCATATCTTGCGGCAGCTTTCATCGATCACCGGGCGCGGCTACAGTTTCGAGTTTCCACTGATCGGTGTCGATGCGTCGCTGCTGCGCGCGGTCGTCAATACCGGCCGCGCGCATTGGCTCGACGTGGATCATCCGCCGCTGCGTTGGGCCGCGCCGCGCGCCGGGCGCATTGAATGGGTCACGCGCGACAATGGCGACCGCCAGCCGATGCTGCTCACCGAGCCCGCCGCTGCCACGCTGGCGAGCGCGCCGCCGGCCTATATCGATGCCGGCACGTCTGAATGTGGCCTGGTGGAATCCGCACTCACGCCGGCAGTGGCGATGGCGGTGGCCGCCGCACCCGCGCTGCCGGCCAAGTGGGTTGCACGCGTGTCGCAAGAATTGCAAACCCGGAAATTGCATCAGGACATTCCGCTGCCTGCGCTGATGGAAGAGGAGTTGTTGCCTGGCTACAAGCCTCAGCCGATTTTATCGCTCGCGTCGCACCAAAGCAGCCGCTACGACACACGCACCTGGATGCACATCATTACGTCCATGGAAACGGCGGCACTGACGTTCGATTATCTGGGCGAGAAAGTGTCCGGAAAGAACCCGCCCGAAATCACCCGCGTCGAGCGCAATCGCCTGTTTCGTGTCGTGCGCAACACTGTGTTTGAACGCGCTGCGCGCGCACGGCTGACCGCCGCAGGACTGGTGGCGAGCGACAAGGCGTTGATGCGCGGCATGTCGCGTGACATGCAAGGCAAACTCATGTTCGCCGAGGCCAACAACGAAGCGCGCGCGTTTTCGCTGTGGACCGAGTTCCTCGATACCACCGTTCCGCAATTGCGCGCCGAAGGCTGGCGGGTCGATATCGCCGGCGATTTCCGGTTCGATTTGGCACCGGTCGGCGACTGGTATGCCGATGTCGATGAATCGTCGAACCAATGGTTCGATCTGGAGATCGGCATCGAAGTCGGCGGCGAGAAAGTCAGCCTGATTCCGATTCTGGTGAAGATGATCCACGCGCAGCCCGCCGAGTGGGGATCGAAGGCGTTGCAGGCCATGGACGACGAACGAATGATGATCGTGCCGCTCGGCGATGGTCGCAAGGCGGCGTTGCCGTTGGCGCGATTGAAGCCGCTTCTGGCCACGCTGTTCGAACTTTATTTGCGCGAGCCCTCGGCCAACAAGATTCGCCTGTCGCCGCTCGAAGCCGCGCGCCTGGCCGAAGTGGATCGCGCGTTGCAATTGCGCTGGCTGGGCGGTGAGCGCATGCGCCAACTCGGCGCGCGTCTCGCACGTTTTGAAGGTGTCGCGCCGGTCGCCGTGCCCGCCGAATTCCGCGCGAATCTGCGCGCGTATCAACTTGAAGGCCTCGCGTGGCTGCAATTTCT
Organism: Betaproteobacteria bacterium; assembly: GCA_031430555.1. Classification (GTDB taxonomy): domain Bacteria; phylum Pseudomonadota; class Gammaproteobacteria; order Burkholderiales; family Usitatibacteraceae; genus UKL13-2. Next base: position 4,139 of record JANPBQ010000006.1, on the reverse strand, counting down.
GCGAGAGTACGAACTCTCCGGCGTACTCGCCGACGACATGGGGCTCGGCAAAACGGTGCAGACCCTCGCGCATCTCACGTTGGAGAAAGTCGCCGGCAGGCTCGATCAACCAGCGTTGGTCGTCGCCCCCACCAGCATGATGGCGACCTGGCAATCGGAGGCCGCGCGTTTCGCCCCCGGCCTCAAGGTGATGGTGTCGCACGGCCTGGATCGGCACGACCGCAACGAAGTCTTCGCCGATTTCGATTTGGTGCTGACCACCTATGCGCTATTGAACCGCGACGAAGAAAAACTGCTCGCGCAACCGTGGCATGTGGCGATCCTCGATGAAGCGCAAAACATCAAGAACCCGAAGACCAAGGCCGCCACCATCGCCTGCCGCCTGCAGGCGCGCCACCGCCTCTGCCTCACCGGCACGCCGATGGAAAATCATCTGGGTGAATTGTGGTCGCTGTTCCGCTTTCTGATGCCGGGATTGCTCGGCGACGAAAAGGCCTTCAAGCGCGATTACCGTGTGCCGATCGAAAAAGAAGGCGATTTGGCGCGGCAGAAATTTCTCGCGCGGCGAGTGCGGCCATTCATGCTGCGGCGGACCAAGGATTTGGTCGCGCACGAATTGCCGGCGAAGACATTGATCACGCAGACGGTCGAATTCGATTCCGCCCAAGCCGACCTGTACGAGACGGTACGCGCCGCGATGGACAAACGCGTGCGCGAAGAAATCGCCGCGAAAGGCATCGCGAAAAGCCACATCGTGGTGCTGGATGCGCTGCTGAAATTGCGCCAGATTTGCTGTGATCCGCGCTTGCTGAAAACGGAACGCAAGGGCAAGCCACCTGCCTCGGCGAAGCTGATCGCATTGATGGACATGCTCGATGAATTGCTGGCGGAAGGCCGCAGTATTTTGCTGTTCTCGCAATTCACCAGCATGCTGTCACTGATCGAAGCCGAACTTGACAAGCGCGGCGTGACGTACGCGAAACTCACTGGTTCGACACAAAACCGCAAGACGCCGATCGATCAATTTCAATCCGGCAAAGTCAAATTGTTTTTGATCAGCCTGAAGGCAGGTGGCACCGGCTTGACGCTCACCGCCGCCGACACCGTGATCCACTACGATCCCTGGTGGAACCCGGCGGTCGAGAATCAGGCCACCGACCGCGCGCACCGCATCGGCCAGGAAAAACCGGTGTTCGTCTACAAGCTGATCGCGAAGGGCACGCTGGAAGAACGCATCGTGGAAATGCAGAACAAGAAAGGCGCGCTCGCGGCAGGGCTGCTTGACGGCGATGCGAACGCCGCGGTGGGATTGAATGCCGAGGATTTGAAGGCCTTGTTTGAGGCAGTACCCGGATGAATATCGTTTCGGCGCAGGCGAGGACCCGCATGCGTCATGACGTATTCCACCATACGCGTCGATTAGAATAAACATCACTTTCCACCGCGCCACCGGCAACGAAATGTCCGCGATACAGATACATCAGATTTTCTACTCCGATGAAACCCGTCGTCAGCTCGATCCGGGTTTCATACCACTGGACAACCTGACGAACGAGCGCCCCGATTGGCGAGAGTATTGGCCGATTCGCCGCTATCTGCTCGACCATCCGCCGGAGGGCGATGGCTTCATCGGATTTTTCTCGCCTAAGTTCCGCGAAAAAACCGCGCTCAGCGCCGACGACGTGAAGACGTTTGTTTCGGAGCTTCCCCGCGAGACCGATGTCGTGCTGTTCTCGCCGTTCTTCGACCAGATCGCCGCGTATTGGAACGTGTTCGAACACGGCATGAATCATCACCCCGGCATGTTCGAAACCTTCAAACTCACGTCGGAAGCGCTGGTGCCGGGCGTGATCCTGGAAACGTTGGTGACGGATTCGCGCAACACCGTTTTCTCGAATTTCTTCGTGGCGCGCGCGCCGTTCTGGAAGGAATGGCTTGCGAAAAACGAGATGCTTTTTTCGATTGCCGAAGACGGTGCCAGCGGATTGGCGAAACGTCTCAACGAGAAGGTCAATTATCGCGACGAACGCGTGCACGCAAAAGTTTTCGTCATGGAACGCGTCGCCACGCTGATGCTCGCGACCAACCGGATGTGGCGGACGCGTGTTCACAACCCTTTGCTGCGGCCCATTGATGGATTGTTTGAGCCGTTTCGACTGGAATTGATTTGCATGGACGCACTCAAGATCGCATCAACCACGCGCGATGCCGGTGAATATCGCGCCGCCTTTCGTTTCATTCGCGAACAAATTTCCGAGCGGACCAAGGCGCTGCACAAGGATCGGACGAAACGATAATCCCCTCACGATGGAGCGATAGACACTCTCGCGAATTTTCTTGCGCGGCGAAAACTATCGTGAATACAATTTCTTCAACAAGGGCAACCTTGCGCGAACGCCTTCGTTGAAAAAGTAGACCTCACCAGTAACCCCTTCGCGGCGATTCTCCTCGATCATTTCGATGATGAGTGCGTCGGATGCGCGGTAATTTTTTCCCGCGTCGAGCAAGATGCCGGGTGTCAATCGATGTTTGTCGCTTTCACGAACTTGTCCGCGGGTAATCGCGTGCAAGGTCGCCTGATAGGCCTTGAAATCCTTGCGATAAAGCTGTGGCGAAATATTGTCGACCCAGCCGTTTCTCACCCAGCTCGGCCAATCTTGCAAATATTCATCGCGCGCCCACGGGAACACGCTAGGGGCCATGCTGATCAACATTGCGGGCTTGCGTTTTTTCGCCTCATCGTGAATGCGCGCCATGAAGCGGCTCAAGCGGTCCGCGCGCCACTGTACCCAGGCCGGGTCTTTCGCGTTCACGGGCGGCGAACGCCCGTTATGCGCAAAGCGATAAAGGTCGACGATTCCTGCGTTGTATCCGCCCTCGGAAGGCATCGACGGCAGCCGATCATCGCCCTGAATACCGGCGACATCGTACTTGTCGACCACCTCCATCAGCAGCGACAACATGAAATCCTGCACCTCTTCATCCAGCGCATTCAGCCAGTGAAAGCCATTTTTAATCACCGGTTTTCCGGCTGCATTCAGCGCGACCCAATGCGGTTTTTGTTGCGCGATTTCACGGCCTTTGCCACCATTCATGTCGGTGGCGAAACCGAACTCGAACCACGCGAACACTTTGATGCCGAGCGGTTTGGCGGCATCGATGACCTCTTGCAGCGGGTCGCGCCCACGCAATCGTTCGTCTATTTCGACGCCGTTGAAATCCTTCATCACGCGACTCGGATAGAGTGTGCGGCCCTGATTCCACATGACGACAAAAACAGTATTGATTCCGACATCCGCAAGATCGCGAAGCTGCGCCTCAATGCGCGCGCGCGAGGCAAAAAAATCGGTGTGATCAGGTGTCGGAATCCATACGCCGCGCGTCGCACCTTCCGCGCGCATCGGTAATGCAGGCACCACCGTCGTGGTGGGCAAAGGCGCTGCAGCGGCGAGACTGGAAAGCAAGGCCGCAACGACGATCAGAGACAGCAAATTCTTTATGCGGAGGCACATAGGGCATTCTCGCATTCACGAAAAAGTCTAGCACTGGCGAGCGTTTCCAAGACAAAACCGCTGATTCACCGCGCTGGTAATCGTGTTTAGGCCGAAATTCACTTACGCCAAATTTGTCTTATCCATCTTCCGATACTGAATCGCTTCGGCGATATGCCCGCCGGAAATATTTTCGATCCCCGCCAAATCCGCAATCGTGCGCGCAACTTTCAACACCCGGTGATACGCACGCGCCGACAAGCCCATGCGCTGAATCGCGCTCTTCAGCAATTCTTCACCTGCGGCATCGGGTTTGCAAATCTCGTCAATTTCTTTCACGGCGAGTTTGGCATTAGGTTTGCCTTGACGTTGCAGTTGGATTTGAAACGCACGTTCGGTGCGCTCGCGGATCGCGTCGCTGCCCTCGCCTTTCGCGGCTTTCACGAGTTCCAATTGCGGCACGGCGGGCACTTCGATTTGCAGATCAATGCGATCCAGCAGCGGCCCGGAAATCTTGCTTCGATACCGCGAAATCTGATCCGGCGTGCAACGACACTTGTTCAAAAAATGGCCCAAATAGCCACAGGGACAGGGATTCATCGCGGCGATCAATTGGAATTCGGCGGGGAAATCAGCTTGGCGCGCGGC
>JANPBQ010000005.1:0-8120 GCA_031430555.1 Betaproteobacteria bacterium | reverse complement strand
ATCTATCACGATGACGCCGACCGCGAAACGTGGCTCGCGACACTGGCGCAGACCTGCGAGCGCTACAACTGGCTGATCCATGCGTGGTGCCAGATGAGCAATCACTATCACCTGATTGTCGAGACGGTGGAAGGTAATCTGTCGGCGGGGATGCGGCACCTCAATGGCGTCTATACCCAGACCGTGAATCGCCGCCACGGACACTCGGGGCACGTGTTTCAGGGGCGCTACAAGGCGATTCTGGTGGAGCGGGACAGTTATCTGCTGGAACTGTCGCGATATGTCGTGCTCAATCCGGTGCGCGCCGCGTTGGTCAAGCACACGCGCCAATGGAAATGGAGCTCCTATCACGCAATGATCGGCAAGGAGCCGTCGCCGGCGTGGTTGCACAGCGAATGGCTGCTGAGCCAGTTTGGTAGTCAGCGGGCTAGGCAGATCGAGCGCTACATTGAATTTGTGCAGCAGGGCGTGCGCGGCGCGGGCGTGTGGCAGGACGTGAAAGGCCAGGTGTTTCTGGGCGGCGACGTGTTTGTTGAAACCATGCGGCAACGCCTGGCAACCGACGCGAAGTTCGACACGAAAGAAATCCCCTGGACCCAGCGACGCGCGCTGGCGAAGTCACTCGCGTATTATCGGGACGAGTTCGTTGATGCCAAGCAAGGCATGGCGGCAGCCTATGCGACGGGTGACTACACACTTCAAGCGATTGCGGATGGGTTTGGCGTGCACTATTCAACGGTGAGCAGGGCGGTTAGCGGGAAATGAATGCTATTTTGCAAGACTTGACCCCACGCATGTGTGACCCCGCGCATGCGTGGGGGCGCATGAAAGGCCTAAATATCCCGCGTACAAACTCAAGCGGGGCGATCAGGCCAACCATCGTGCAAACATTGCAAACCCAAGCACGCAATCATGCCTTGAACACCAACGCCCCATCGACAATCGTATGCGTCACGCGGCCCTGTAATTCGCGCCGCAGCCACGGCGTGTTCTTGCCTTGGCTGCGCAGCGTTTGAGCGGTCAGCGCCCAGTAGGCGGCGGGATCGAAGACGCACACATCGGCGGGCGCGCCGGCGACAATTCGGCCGGCGCTCACGCCGAGCAATGCAGCCGGCGAGGCGGTGATTTTTCCGAGTGCTACGGCAACTTCGACATTGGCCTGTACTGCCCACTTCAATGTCAGCGGCAGCAATAATTCCAATCCCGTGGCACCGGGTTCGGCCTCGCCGAAGGGAACATTTTTCGCATCATCATCGACCGGCGTATGGTCGGAACAAATCGCGTCGATGGTGCCGTCGATCACGCCGCGCGATAAGGCGTCGCGGTCGGTGGGGCTGCGCAACGGGGGGGCGAATCGGTATTGCGAATCGAAGTGGCCGATATCGCGGTCAGTGAGCAGAAGATGATGGATACCGACGTCGCAGGTGATCGGCAATCCTTCCGCCTTCGCCGCGCGCACCAGATCGACGCCTTGCCGGCTGGAGAGCCGCGCCAAATGGACGCTTGCACCGGTTTCACGCATTAGCGTGATGATGGTGGCGATGGCAATTGTCTCGGCACTCACCGGAATGCCGGCGAGCCCGAGACGGGTCGCGACTTCGCCATCGTGCGCGATGCCGCCGCGCGCCAGGTGTGCATCCTCGGGCCGCAGCCACACCGGATAGCCATACGTGGCGGCATATTGCAGGCCACGAAACAGCACCACCGTATCGATGATCGGATGATCGCCGTTGGTGAATCCCACACAACCGGCTTCAGTCAGCTCGACCATTTCCGATAATTGTTCGCCACGCAGTCCGCTCGTGAACGCACCGAGAGGGTAGACGCGCGTTTGGTTCAATGCCGTCGCGCGGCGTTTCAGCATTTCCACCAGGCCCGGTTCATCGAGCACCGGATCGGTATCGGGTGGACACACCAGCGAGGTAACGCCACCGGCCACCGCCGCAAGCATTTCGCTCTCCAGCGTCGCCTTGTGTTCGAAACCCGGTTCGCGCAGCCGCGCGCACAAATCGACCAATCCCGCACAGACGATTTTGCCCGCTGCGTCGATCACTTTGTCCGCGATCCAGCCGGCGGGCGGTGTGCCAATAGCGAGGATTTTTCCATCGGCAAGATAGAGCGATTGAACACCGTCGACAGCGCTTGCGGCATCGATCACACGGCCTTGATTGATTTCGATTTTCATGCCGGGGTTCGCGTTCATTTCATGCCCCCGTCACCGTCGCCATCACCGCCATCCGCACCGCGATGCCGAACGTCACCTGCGGCAGGATCACGCTTTGGCGTCCATCGGCGATCATCGAATCGATTTCCACGCCGCGATTCATCGGTCCCGGATGCATGACGATCGCATCCGGTTTGGCACGGGTCAATTTCTCGGCGGTCAGGCCGTAGCATTTGAAAAATTCATGCGCCGAGGGCAGCAGCGCGCCGTTCATGCGTTCGTTTTGCACCCGCAACATGATCACCACATCGCAGCCTTCGAGTCCGCGCCGCATGTCGTGAAATACCGAGACGCCCATGCGCGCCACCTCGGCGGGCATCAGGGTCTTCGGGCCGATTACCCGCACGTCCGGACACCCCAGCGTGGTGAGCGCGTGGATCGCCGAACGCGCGACGCGCGAGTGCAGCACATCGCCGACGATGGCCACACTCAAGTTGTGAAACGATTTCTTGTAGTGGCGGATCGTGTACATATCGAGCAAGCCCTGCGTCGGGTGCGCGTGGCGGCCGTCGCCGGCGTTGACGACGGCGATGCCGGATTTGACGTGCTGCGCGATCAGGTGCGCGGCCCCCGATTGCGCGTGACGCACGATGAACATGTCGGCATTCATCGCCGCAAGATTGTCGATCGTGTCGAGCAGCGACTCGCCTTTGCTGGTGGATGAGGCGTTGATATTCAAGTTGATGACGTCGGCCGACAATCGCTTGGCGGCGATCTCGAACGTCGTACGGGTACGCGTGGAGTTTTCAAAGAAGAGATTGAACACCGATTTGCCACGCAGCAGCGGCACTTTTTTGACTTCGCGGTCGCCGACGCTGACGAACTGATCGGCCGTCTCCAGCAGCGATTCGATCATCGCGCGCGGCAGCCCTTCAGTGGTGAGCAGATGCTTGAGCGTGCCGTCGGCGGCGAGTTGCGGATGTGAAGGCGAAGGGGGCATGTCAGGGCTTGTTGAGGATATCGAAACGCAAATGATGGTTGTCGTTGCGCAGCGCGAGTTTTTGCTGTGCATCGAGTGTCATGGTCGCCCCGGCGTAATCGGCCGCGAACGGCAACTCGCGACGGCCACGGTCGATCAGTACCGCGAGTTTCACACTCGCCGGTCGACCAAAATCGAATATTTCGTTGAGTGCGGCGCGCAACGTGCGGCCACTATTCAACACATCATCGATGAGCAAGATATCGCGGCCCTCGACATCGAACGGCATCTCGGTCGATTTCTTGGTCGGATGCAAGCCGATTTTGCTGAAATCGTCGCGGTGCAACGTGACCGCAAGTTTGCCCAGCGGCACCAATGCGCCAAGCCGCGTGTGCAACCGTTCGGCCACCCAGACGCCGCCAGTGTGGATGCCGATTAACGCGGTTTCAGCGGGAAGCGCGCCGATTTTTTCGGCGAGCGTTTCGATCAATGGCTCGGCATCAAGCTGCATGGCGGTCCGCATTATCGAGATAGCTCTGCAGGATGATTTGCGCGGCGACGGCGTCGATATGTTCCTTTTGCGCGATACCGTTGATACCGCGTGCCGATAGCGCCTGTTCGGCGGCCGATGAGGTCAGAAACTCGTTCACATACACCACCGGCAGGCGAAAGATTTCATGCAGGCGGTTGCCGAATTTATGCGCGAGGTGGGCGATCGGATGCGGCTCATTCCCTGTCACATCGTGCGCGTGACTCGCCTCACCAATCACGAAGCGCGCAGGCTGCCATTCGGCCACCAGCTTCGCGACCGCGTCGAGCCGGTCACGGTTCGATTCCACATGCAGCGTCGTCAGCGGCTCGGCGTGCGAGGTGACGGTATTGCCGACCGCAACACCGATGCGTTTCTCGCCGAAATCGAAACCGAGAATGATTTCTTCAGGCGCGGCGCTCGTCATGCGTGCCCCGCCACATCGGATAAATTGCCGTAGTTCAATCCCAGCAGTCCCATCGCCGCCGCCAGCCGTTCTTCCGGTTCGAGATCGAAAATCAGGTTGGGCCGCGCGGCGACGGTCAACCAGCCGTTGCGTTTGATTTCATCTTCGATCTGCCCCGGTGCCCAGCCCGCGTAGCCGAGCGTAACGAGTACGCGACCGGGACCACTGCCCATCGCCATCGCCTCGAGAATGTCCTTGGAGGTGGTGAGCCCGGTGTCGTCGTCGATTTTCAACGTCGAGTTCCAATTGGCGAGCGGCTGATGCAGCACAAAGCCGCGATCGATCAGCACCGGGCCACCGAAATGCACGCTTTCCATCCGCAACGCTTCATTGCGCAATTCGATATCGACTTGTTCGAACAAGTTGCCCAACGTAACATCGATCGGCTTGTTGACCACGAGACCAATCGCACCCTTTTCGGAGTGTTCGCAAATCAGCGTCAGGGTTTTTGAAAAATACGGGTCGGCCATGCCGGGCATGGCGATCAGGAAATGATTGGTAAGATTAATGCTGTCCATTCACTTGCGCATTGTACCTACTTGCGCCATCCCTGACTATGAAATCCCTTTCCGACGCCGATGGTGGGCGCGCATTATTCTGGTTTCGCCGCGATTTGCGCGTGACTGACAACGCCGGATTGCACCACGCACTCACGTCTGCACGCAAGGTTTACTGCGTGTTTGTATTCGACCGCGCCATTCTCGATGGGCTGCCATCAACGCAGGATCGCCGTGTCGAATTCATTTGGGAAAGCGTCGCCGCGCTGAAAAAATCGATGAGCGAACTTGGCGGCGACCTGATCGTTTTACATGCGATCACGGACACCGCCATTGCCGAATGGGCGAAGAAACTGGGCGTCGATTCGGTATTCACCAATGAGGATTACGAACCCGCCGCGATCGCGCGCGACGAGCGGGTACGCGCGCGGCTCGCGGAAAGCGGCATCGGTTTTCAACGCATCAAAGACACGGTGATTTTCGAGAAAGACGAAATCCTCACACAAGCCGGCGGCACTTACAGCGTCTTCACGCCGTACAAGAACGCGTGGTTGAAAAAACTTACCGAGTCGGATCTGGCTGCGCACCCCGTTGCGGAATATGCGGACCATCTCGCCAAGGCCGAGCGGATCGATGCCATGCCGTCGCTGGAATCGATCGGCTTCAAACGCACCAACCTCAAATCGCTGGGCGTGAAAGCTGGCGAATCCGGCGCGCACACGTTGCTCGCGGACTTTGCCGCGCGCATCGAGGATTACCATGAGGCGCGGGATTTTCCCGCTGTGAAAGGCGTCTCGTATTTGTCGGTCCACAATCGCTTCGGCACGGTTTCCATCCGCGAGCTCGCCTCGATCGCCTATGCCGAAACATTGCGCAGGAAAAATATCGGTGCGGAAACCTGGCTCGGCGAATTGATCTGGCGCGATTTCTATTTCCAGATTCTTTATCACCATCCGCACGTTGCCCATTCCGCGTTTCGTCCCGTGTACGATGCAATTCAATGGCCCAACGACGAGAATCTATTCGCCGCGTGGTGTGACGCGCGCACCGGCTTTCCGATCATCGATGCCGCCATGCGCCAACTGAACCAGACCGGCTATATGCACAATCGCCTGCGAATGATCGTCGCCAGTTTTCTCACCAAAGATTTATTGGTCGATTGGCGGTGGGGAGAAAAGTATTTTGCCGATCAGCTCATCGATTTCGATCTCGCGGCCAACAACGGCGGCTGGCAATGGGCGGCATCGACCGGTTGCGACGCGCAGCCGTACTTTCGTATTTTCAATCCGGTAACGCAGTCGGAGCGCTTCGACGCGCGCGGCAAATTCATTCGACGCTATGTGCCCGAACTATCGAATGTGCCGGACAAATTCATTCATGCGCCGTGGACGATGCCGTCGTCCGAGCAAGCAAAATGCGGCGTGTTGATCGGGCGCGACTACCCCGGCCCCATCGTCGATCACGCAGTACAGCGGGTGAAAGCGTTGGCGTTGTACAAGGCGGTGAAAGGCTGATACGACGGGGTAATTATTGATCCGGCAATTAAACATGTTGAACTGACTTCAATTATTTCCTTCCCCCGCGTAGGCGGGGGGGCCAAGTTTCGTAGCGGAATTGCAGAAAACTTGGATCCCCGCCTACGCGGGGAAAGGGCGCGCTTCAACATATTTAATTGCCGCTTCCATAGAAGTACCCAGAGCAAAAACCCCAGCACCGGCGCGCATCTCCAAGCAAAAACATCTGGAAACGCTCACCAATACCGGACTCTGCCGGGATCAAACTAGAACGCCATCACCCGCAAATTGACAAAAACTGACCGCGACGGCGTGTTGTAGCCCTGCGCGAGTTCGTATTTTCGGGCGGTGAGGTTTTGGCCGATCACTTCCACGCTGAACGTTTTGTCGATGCGGTAGCGAACATTCGCGGCGAGGACGCCGTAGCCGCCCATGCGGGTGGCCGGCGTTTCGCGGTTGGAATCATAACGCGCGCCACTTGCGGCGAGATCTGCGGCAATATCCCAGTCGCCAAAGTTGCGCGAGGCGCTGAGTGCGCCGAAGCGTTTGGCGCGCGAGCGCAATTGAAAACCGCTGTCTCGATCCTCGGGGCGCTGCACCGTGAGCGATGCTCTGAGGGTCGCGCCGAATAGAATCGCATCGACCTGCGCTTCCCATCCGCGAATGCGCGCGCGGTTGATGTTTTCCGGCTGGCTCTTGTTGCGCACGGGGTCGAAGACAAACACGATCAAGTCATCAATTCGGTTCTCGAAATACGCCACGTTAACGCGTGCGTCCCGCGTGCGAAATCGGATGCCGGCTTCCGCCTGATCGCTCATCTCGGGCTTCAAGTTCGGATTGCTGAACCCGGGGTAGTAAAGATCGTTGAAGCTCGGTGCCCGAAACGCGCGCCCGCCGCGCAAATACGCCGAGAACATCGGCGAGAACGCGTAGCCATAGGATGCGACCCCCGTATTCCTGCGTCCGAATTGCTCTTCTTCGTCGCGCCGCACGGTAAATTCGATTTGCGTCGGGCCGAGTTTTTCCAGGTAGCTGCCGAATATCGATGTGGTATCGCGCTTCTTCGCGGTGTAGCCGGTGTCACTGTCAAGTTTTTCGCCGCGCCATTCGACGCCGGCGGTCATGTGGCCGGTCGGTGTTTTGAATTCATTGAACCAGCTTGCTTGACTTTGCCCGGTCTTGAAACGGCCCGGAAAGCCCGATGCGATGACGCTCTCATCGATGGTGCGGCCCAATATCAGGCGCGATTTCCAGTCGGCGGTGAAATTATTTTCCGAGGTAATGTGATAGCCGGAAAGGGTTTGCCGGTTCGATGCCCGAGTCGTCGGCCCGGCATCGAAATCGGTGTCGCCACGCGATTGCCAGGCCGTGAATCCCAGCGTCTCGCCTTGCCACAGCGTTTGCGAAAGCTTCACCAGCGCGTGGGTATTTTTGTACGGGTCGCGATCCGGGTGATAGGTGAACGGCCCCGCTGCCGGATTGCTGGCCGATTGCGGCGTGCTGCGCTGATGGCCGACATCGACCGAAAGCGCGGTCTTGCCTTCGGCGACGGAGAACCCGGCGTTGAGTGCCGATGTCGAATCGCTGCCTGCACCGACGGATGCACTGGCGCGCGCTTTGCCGGCGGCGCGCGTAAATATTTGGATGACGCCGCCGATCGCGTCCGAGCCGTACAAGCTCGACATTGGGCCTTTGACGATCTCGATGCGTTCGATCAAGTCGAGCGGAATATTTTCAAAGGCGGTCGCGCCGGACGTGGATGAACCCACGCGCAAGCCGTCGATCAACACCAGCGTGTGGGTGCCGCTGGCGCCGCGAATGAATACGCTGGAAGGCTGGCCGGGGCCGCCGGTGGCGCGGATTTCAAGTCCCGCTTTGCGTTGCAACAACTCGGTCAGCGTGGCGACACCGGCGGTATCGATATCGGCGCGGGTGATGATCGAGGCCTGGGCGTAGGTGCTGTCCAGCGGT
>JANPBQ010000004.1:0-1769 GCA_031430555.1 Betaproteobacteria bacterium | reverse complement strand
GAATTGCGCGGCGCGCCGGAGCCTTCGCTCGACGAGCAGTTGAAGAATTTTTCGCCGTGCGATGTGGTGATCGTCGAAGGCTGGAAGCATCAGGCGATGCCGAAAATTGAAGTGCATCGCAAACTCGCCGACAAGCCGCTGCTGTTTCCGATTGATCCGTCGGTGGTGGCGGTGGCCACCGATGAATCGCTTGCGACCGACAAACCGCAATTCGCGCTCGATGATGCCGAAGGTGTGGCGAAATTCATCATCGCGCATCTGGGCTTGCGCAAGGCCGCGATTCACGTGGTGAAGTAGTGTTGCGTCACGCATGATCAATGTGCTTTTTTTCGCCGGGCTGCGCGAGTCACTCGGCATCGCGACCTTATCCATCGAGGTTCCCAATCCCGCCACGGTCGAGGTGTTGATCACACAACTTCGGACGCGCGGCGATGCGTGGGCCAGCGCGCTGGATGCCGGCAAACGCTGGCGGGTGGCGGTGAACAAGGACATGGCGTCGCTTGCATCGCCCTTGAAAGCGGGCGACGAGGTAGCGATTTTTCCACCGGTGACCGGCGGCTAGGCCGATGTCCGCGATACGCGTTCAAACTGTCGATTTCGACCTGAACATCGAGGTCGCGGCGATCCGCGCGGGCAACCCCAGAATTGGTGCCATCGCGTCCTTTATCGGCCTCGTGCGCGACGTCAATGACGGCAGCGGTGTCAGCACGTTGAGCCTCGAACACTACCCCGGCATGACCGAGAAGGCGCTTGAAAAAATCGTTGCCGACGCGCGTGCGCGCTGGGACGTGATCGATTGCACTGTCATTCACCGCGTTGGTGAATTGCAACCCACCGATCAGATCGTGCTTGTCATTGTCGCGAGCAGCCATCGGGGCGAAGCGTTCGATGCCTGCGAATTCATCATGGATTATCTGAAGACCGAAGCGCCCTTCTGGAAAAAAGAAGTCACGCCGGAGGGCGCTCGTTGGGTCGATTCGCGCGAAAGCGATTCAAACGCCGCATTGCGCTGGCAGGACAAGCAATCGTGAGCATCACACGGCAAGCGAAGAATGTACTTGGCGGGCCGCTTGAGGCGTGCTGCATGAATCCGGTAACGGGATTTCTGCGCGACGGTTTTTGTCAAACCGGCCCGGAGGATTTGGGTTCGCATACGGTGTGCGCGGAAATGACGGCGGCGTTTTTACGTTTCTCGAAATCCACCGGTAATGATCTTTCCACGCCGCGCCCTGAATATGGTTTTGCGGGATTGAATCCGGGCGACAAGTGGTGTCTTTGTGTCTCGCGCTGGGAAGAGGCTTTCCTCGCCGGCATGGCACCGCGCGTGCATCTGGCAGCGACGCATGAGGCGGCGTTGGAAGTGGTGGGGCTGGAAGAGTTGCGCGCGTTTGCGATTGAGACGGCGTGACGCGGCGAACGTGTGCTTTAGGGGTTTGTTGAAATTCGAATTGTTGCAGCTCGTTTTGGTAAAGGTAGGTACCTTCCCTCTTTTTAAAGAGGGATTGAGGGAGATTTTCGGCGGTTAGGCTAGTGCAAATACCGCAAATCCCTCTCAATCTCCCTTTATAAAGGGAGAAGTGCCACACTTGGCGCGCCCGCAAATTATTTGGCGAGAATTTCAACAAACCCTTAGTCTTACTGTGTTATAAAAAACAAGCTATTATGCGCGCATCTTCAACCAACCTGTCAAGGCGAAGATGGACGCGAGAATGGAAAGGTTCGAGGAGTACGTGTCGATGATTGCGGGTCAGCTTGGGCATGCGGATCGA
>JANPBQ010000003.1:0-17564 GCA_031430555.1 Betaproteobacteria bacterium | reverse complement strand
ACGCAAGCCGCCATCGCGCAACTCTCGGCAATCGAGCCCACGCCGCGTGGCCGCCACACCGCGTTTGAGATCGTGCGGCTTGCCGTAGAAATTTTTCCGTTGGCGCGATTGATCGAAGTGGAAAGTCACATTGATGGCCTTCAACGCAATGCCCGCGAGTATCGCGACAGGAGTGCCGAGGCGGATGTGCATTTCACACGCGCATTGGTGAGTGAGCGGCGGCAACAGTGGTCCACCGCACTCGCCGTAAACGACGCGGCGCTCAGCCTCGCGGCAAGATCCGCGCTGCCAGTCTCGCCAGATTGGTTATGGCAGCGCGCGCGGATATTGCGGGCGATGGCCAGGCACGATGAGGCGCGCGCAATCTATGCCGATCTGATCGTTCGGTTGGGCAGCTTGAAAACAGCCGCCGACCCCGTTTTGCTCGGGGTTGGCAGTTCGTTCCGTGAGCGCTATGGCGATGCATATCTCGAATACGCGGATTTGCTGTTGACGCATTCGCACACCACTACCGCCGCCGAGCGCCAGCGCCTGCTTCGCCAGGCGCGCGAGGTGGCGGAATTTTCCAAAGTGGTGGAGATTTCGGATTACTTCCGCGACCCGTGCATTGGCGCCGCCGCCGAGGCGCGCGCCGTCGAGGCCGCCGACACTGCCGCCGTAACCTTATATCCGATCGTCTTTTCGGATCGGATGGAGTTGCTGCTAAGTCGAGGTGCCAATATCGAACTGGTGACGGTGCCGGTGACGCGCGCCGATCTGGTGAAAGCAATCCGCGATTTTCGCGGCCTGCTGGAAAAACGCACCACCGCGCAACATCTGCGACCGTCGCGGCGTTTGTACGATTTGTTGATCCGGCCGATTGAAAAATTTCTGCCGGGCGACGCGAATGCCACACTGGTGATTGTGCCCGACGCGACGCTGCGCTCGATACCGTTTTCCGCCTTGCACGATGGCAAACGCTACCTGGTCGAGCGGATCTCGCTCGGCACCACGGTGAGCCTCTCACTCACCAACCCAAAGAAAATCGACACGCAGGATGTACGCGCCGCTGTGTTGGGATTAACGGAAGCGCGTCTCGGATTCACCGGCCTGCCGGCGGTGAAGGACGAGACCGGCCGCGTCGCGCAAACGCTTCGAACGTCGGCGCAACTCGATGCCAATTTCACCCGCAAACGCTTGATGGACGAAATGGCGCTCACGAATCCGAGTGTGGTGCACATCGCCTCGCACGGACAATTTTCAAGCGACCCGCGAGACTCGTTCCTGCTCACCTACGATACGAAAATGGATATCGACAGCCTGCGCGCGGCGGTGTCGTCCGGTTCCACCGCCAATCGTTCGCTCGAGCTGTTGATGTTGAGTGCGTGTCAGACCGCCGCCGGCGATGAACGTTCGGCGATGGGGCTTGCCGGCGTGGCATTGCGCTCGGGTGCGCGCAGCGCACTGGCGTCGTTGTGGTTCGTGAACGATGAATCGACCGCCGAATTGAGTTCGCGATTCTATGAAAACCTGATCGCCAAAAAACTCACGCGCGCGGCAGCGTTGAGGGAGGCGCAAATGGCGATGATCGCCGATGAACGCTTTGCGCACCCGGCGTATTGGGCACCGTTTTTGATGATAGGGAGTTGGTTGTAGATGGAGTTTCCGTCGTCCCCGCGCAGGCGGGGACCCAATGTCGATTGCCGAAAGTCACTGGATCCCCGCCTGCGCGGGGACGACGGACACTGTAAACGACGTCGCGTGTTCATGGCAGACTATTGGGACACATGAAAATCCTCGGCATGGACATCACCTCGATCCTCGCGGCGCGCAACCTCGGCGAGCGCGTCGCGGTCGCGCTTTGCGTGGCGGCATTGAGTTTCGCGGTGGTGGCCGGTCTTCGGTACGTGGGTGGACTGGAGCGAATCGAGCTTCCGGTGCACGACCGCATCGTCGAATCGCGCGGTGTACGCCCGGCACATCCCGATGTCGTGGTGATCCTCGAAACCGAGGCCGACTTGCAGCGCTTCGGCCACCCGTTGTCGGACGAAAAACTCGCACTGCTTCTTCAACGATTGAAAGATCTTCATCCCGCGTTCATGGCGGTGGACAAGTATCGCGATCTGCCGGTCGCACCCGGCACCGACGCGCTGAACAGATTTCTCACCGAAACGCCAAATATTTTCTGGGTCGCGAAATACGGTGCCGCTGCGTTCGATGGCGTGCGGCCACCAAAGGTGCTTGAAGGCAGCGAGCAAGTCGCCTGCGCGGATATCGTCGTCGACGCGGATTTGCGCGTGCGCCGCACGCTGGTGGCGTTGGGCGAAGGCGACAAGGTCTGCCCAGGTCTCGGTTACGCGCTGGCCGCATCATTTTTGCAAACCAAAGGACAGAAAGCGGGCTTCGATCCCGCGCATCCCAACATGCTCTTGCTCGGCAATACCGCGTTGCCGCTTTCGCAACCCTGGGACGGCCCCTACGCGGGCGAAGACATGGCGGGCTATCAATTGCCAGTCGCCTATCTGCGCGCGCCGCCGCTGAGCTATACACTGGCCGAACTGGCCGATGGAAAAATTCCCGCCAATGCGCTCAAAGGAAAAATCGTGCTGCTCGGCTCTTCGGCAACCAGCCTGCGCGATTTTTTCGACGTGCCGAAACGAAAAACACTTGCCGACTCCAATCTGGCCGGCGTCACGGTGCATGCATACGCCGTGATCGAATTACTGGACGCGGCGGCGGGTTCGGCGCCGCCGCTCGGCGTGTCGGTGGCGGTCACCCACGTTGCAATGGCGTTGATGGCGCTGGTCTGCGCGTTCATGTTTGTCACGGCGCTGCCGATCACGGCAGCGGCTGGGATCGCGGCATTGATCCTTTTCGCGTGGTTGCCGGTGTCGTGGCTATTGGTTGCGCTGCCGGCGACGCAGGGATGGGTGCTGGCACCGGTCGCGCCGATGCTGGCGGGCCTGATCGCCGCCACCACGTCGGCCGGTTTCCGCGCTTGGCGCGAGGCGCGCGACAGGCAGGAATTGATGGGCTGGTTCAGCAAACACGTCTCTCGCGAAGTGGCCGAAGCCATTTGGGAAGGCCGCAACGAATTCACCGCGAACGGGCGCATACCGCCGCGCAGCGTGTTCGTTTCAGTGCTATTCGCCGACATACGCAGCTACACAACGATCACCGAGAAATTACCGATTCCGGTGATGGTGGAGTGGCTCAACCGCGCGATTTCCGCGATGACCTCTGCCGTGATGGAGAATGGCGGCGTCGTCACCAAGTTCGCGGGGGATCAGGTCATGGCGGTATTCGGCGTGCCGATTCCACGTGTCGTTGGAGGCGACTTGAACACGGACGCCGCGCACACCATCGACGCCGGCCTCGACATCGGTCGCAAACTCTCCGTGCTCAACGAGGAATTCGCCAAGGAAAATTTACCCGCTGTGCGCGTGCGCGTCGGCATTTACAGCGGCGAAGTGGTGCAGGCGGGTTTGGGCAGCGCCGACCGATTCGAATTCACCGTACTGGGCGATGTGGTGAATATCGCTTCGCGCCTCGAAAGTCATACCACGGAAGATGATGGCGCGACCGCGCGCGTGCTGATCGGCGAATCGACCAAGAATCTGGTCGAAGGCATCTTCCGCGTTGAACCGCTGGGCGGTATCCCGTTGAAAGGCAAGACGGTTATGATTAATGTATTCAGAGTGTTTGAACGCATCAAGAACAAGGAGAGATCATGAATTCCGGCAATAAACAAATGACGGCGGCGGTCATTTTCGCGGCCGTACAACTCGCGGTATCCGGCGCCGCGTGGTCGCAGGACAAAAGCAGCACCGAGGCGAAAAAAGCAGCGGATGCGGTGAAGGCGCAGGCGGACAAGAAAGATGCAGACGCCGCCACCGCGGCACCGGCCACGCCACGCGTCGCGGCAGGTCCCGCAAAAGCTTCCGCGAAACTGAATTACCTGCCGCCCGGCAAGGGCGTACCGACCCGCCGCGAGGGTGGCGCCACGCGCGGCGGCGCGGGCGATCTACGTGAGTTGGCGCTCTCGGTGGTCACGCCCGAACACGTCGGTTGGTCCAGCAGCGCTCAACCCGATCTTTACTGGTTCGTCTCGCGCCCGGTCACGCAAAGCGTGATGCTGACGATCATTCCCGCCGGCGGTGCCGCAATCGACCCGCTCTTCGAAGGCATGTTGACGTCCCCCACAGGTGCCGGCATCCACGCGGCCTCGCTGTCCGCGTTGAAAGTCACGCTGGAGACCAACGTTGATTACGAATGGTCGATCAGCCTGGTGGGTGATGCCCAGTCGCGCTCACGGGATATTCTCGCCAGCGGCCGGGTTCGCAGCGTGCCGTTATCGGCGGAATTGAAGGCGGGTATCGCCAATGCAGAAAACGACGCACGCACAGAAAAGTTGGCGGCAGCGGGGTATTGGTACGACGTGGTGGGATTGCTGCGGAAAAATGCAGCGGCGTCGGCGACGGAGATTTCGTTATATGAATCAGCGGGATTGGCGCGGATTGCGAAATTCTTGAAGGAAGGGGTTTAGGGAATTTTCTGCGGCGTCGCTTTTTTTGCGCCGCCCCCTCATCCACTCCACCCACTACGGATAACTCAACACCGCACTCAAATGCACACCGCGATCCTGCAAATTCCCTCCCTTTGAAAACGATCGATCACGCGGCCTCGCATATTGCGTCGTCAATCGAAAATACGGCGTAATCCGCGTCTCCAGACTGACGCCGACACTCGAAATGCTGCGCGGCAATCCATCCGCGCGCTCAAACACATCGCGCCCCCAGCCGGCATCGACAAACACGCCGCCGCCAACCTTCAGGTATTTGAACACCTCCACTGCCTCGCGATTCAATTCCACGCGCGCAATCGCGCCCTTGTCGCGCAGGAACAAATTCTCGCGATAGCCCCGGACACCATTGACGCCGCCGAAACTAATGCGCTCGACCGGTGCCAGCGTCTCGCGCGTATGCTGGGCATCAATGCGGGTGCGCAACTCCCACGCGCCGAGACGATCGGTTGAGAAACTCATCACGTACGTTGCGCCCAACTGCAAGAGCTTGAAGCTAGGCGCGACCGCACCGGGAATCCCCGCGTCCGCCGTCGGATTGACTTTTCCGGAGGTGGCAATCACGCGCACGCTGCCATTCATTCGCGGATCGCGAAAGACGAATTCACCCGAGACCCGATTCGCCGTGACTGTGCTCTCGCCTTCGGGAATTCCCAACGTGAAGGAGAATGGAAAGCCGAGCAGGCTGGTGGAACTGCGGCGGCGGTCGTGCGTGAAGCCCGCATTGGCGACGTAGGCGGGCGAGCGAAACAGATTCGCGCCGACACCCAAGGTATCTGAATTCGACAGCGCGACGATATCCAGATCGCGAAACACGCGCGGCTCGATTGCGCGCGAATCGGCGCGTCCGCGTGAAACGTTGAGCGTGAAGCGTGTTTTGGGAATTGGAAAGTTGTAGCTCACCTGCGAATCGTTGAGGCCTTCGGTCTGCCCCGCACGCAACTCGATGCTGTCGCCCCAGCCGAGCAAGGAACGGTGCGAGACGCCCAATTCCTTTCGCACCGCGCCGATGGAGGGGCTACGGTTGTTGGCGGCACTGAGCCATACCGACATCGGCGGTGGCTCTTCGATCGCGAGATTGAGCATTGCTTCGGAAGGACTCGCGAGGCCCACCGCCAAATCGGCGTCAACGCGTTTAATGTGCGGCGAGTCGCGCATCATCGCGATCTGGTCTTGCAGCGTCGGCAAATGCAGCGGCTTGGATAAATCCGGCCACACCATTTGTGTAATCGCACTCTCGCGAATCCAGCGCGGCGGTGGCGACACCGCGACCTTGCCGACCTTCACCTCGCGCGCGTGAAACCGCACCACGCCGCCCTCGATCGCCTGATCGCCCAGCACCACACCCGAACCGCTATAACCCTTGTCGGTGTAGAGCGCCGTCAGCTCGCGGGTGATGACCAGCAACTCGTATCCGCCAATCAGTTTGCCGCGCCAGCGGGCAGTGACGGATTCGATTTCTTGCGTGGTCAAGGCGGAGGTATTTTGTAAGGCAATCGCGGAGAGGAGAAAGCGGGCGGGAGTGGCGGAAGGCGCTACATTTACTTCGTTTGGCGCACTCGCCGCCCGCGCAAACACGGCCGAACACACAACGGCCATCGACACTCCGAATAAGAGCGACACCTTGTGCAGCAATTTTTTCCCGCGAAATTGTGAGTTGTTAGTCAAAGGAAAACTCCAGCACCGGTGCGCCTTAACAGACATTTTGTCTCGTTATGCCGCGCCAGTGCTTGGGTTTGGCAATCCTTCCCTATGGCAGCACCCTGCCCGCCCGCGCCTTGACGGTCGAGACATCCGCGCCACTGATGCTGCCATTGAGATTGATATCGAATCGGAAATTGCTCGCGCTGGTGGTTTGCCCCACACGCGCTTTCACCGCGGCAATATCGGCGGCGTTGATTGAGCGGCTGCCATTTACGTCCCCCACTATAAAGCCGAGTGCCACTTGCGCCGCCGTGGTGCTGTTCACGCCAGCGAGGCTGACCGTCACACGCGTGGTTTCCGGAAGGCCTGTCAACGTTACTCGGACTTCGTTGTTGAAAAAGCCAGCAGACGCATTGCCGATAATTTGATTGTTGACATCCCGCGCGACCGCCGTTCCAGGCTGACTGATCGGCACATTGAACTGAAACACGATCACATGGCCGGCGCTGGCAATACGCGGCTCAACGCTGATCGATTGCGTGATGGCGAGCACAGGGTCGATCGGCAGCTCACGGACGCCGGCCGCGCCATGATTCTTGCGGGAAAAAACGTTCACGATGCCCAATGCCGGAGTCGTCGAAGGCGTCACATTCATCGCCACGGAAATGTCGCCCACGCCGGCGGAATTGGTTGCCGTCATCGTGCACGCATAGACTTGGCCATTCGTGAGGCCAGCCACCGTCATCGGCGACGCGCTCCCGGTTGCCGTAATGGTGTTGGGCCCAACGCAACTCACCGTGTACGCGCTGATCACCCCGCCACCGTTGTCGGCGGGCACCACAAAGAAAATCGTCGCCTGCGCGTTGCCCGCCGTCGCCAGCATT
This sequence comes from Betaproteobacteria bacterium, assembly GCA_031430555.1. Lineage (GTDB taxonomy): Bacteria > Pseudomonadota > Gammaproteobacteria > Burkholderiales > Usitatibacteraceae > UKL13-2. Next base: position 10,475 of record JANPBQ010000003.1, on the reverse strand, counting down.
AGTGTCGGCGCGGCAGGGGCGACCACTGGCGTCGGTGTTACACCGATGCCGGAGACGGTCAGGTTTACGGTCTCTGCGTTGCTGAAAATCGACAGCACGGAAACGACTTCGTCCTCGCTCTGAGGGATGAACGTGACATCCACATTACACGTGGCGCCGGGCACCACGTTGACGCAATTGTGGGTCGCGGCGAAGTTGGGCACGACACCAGTGATTCCCGAAACGGCCAGGTTGGCGGTGCCAGTGTTTTTCAGCGCGACCGATGCTACCGCACTTGCCGTACCCAGTTCAGTCGGCACAAAACTCTGGAATGTTGCCTCGAGCTTCGCAGCTGGCAACATCGGGGCAACACCCGTTCCCACCAACGCGAGCACTTGCGGGCTGCCGACCACGTCGGAAGCAATATTGACTTGACCCACACGATCACCCACCGCTGCGGGCGCGAACGAAACGGTGAATCCGCACTCGGCCCCAGCGGCAAGCGTTGCCCCACATTGATGGGTCAAGCCAAATTCTCCCGCCGGTGAGACCGAAAGTTGAACGCCATTGATCACGGTAACCAAGGACTGATTGGCAAAGATTCCAGACACCGTGGCGCTCTGCATGGTCGCCGTCGGCAGCGGCCCAAAATCAAACCCGGTTGCGAGCCCTGCAAGACGAACGATCGCGCTCCCCGATTGACTGCCCGTGCCCACCGATGAACCCGCACTGCCCGCAACGCTCGATATGCCGGAATCGCCTTGTTGCGCGTTGAGTGTGGCCGATTGCGGATTGTAGTTGCCGCTCTTGTTGCCGACCTGGCCGAAAAAGTTGTCGCCAAAAACATAGAGCCTCGCCGACGCATCGATCAGCGCAGTGTGCCGCGCGCCGCCCGCCACCGCGACGACATTGATCGGATTTGGCAGCAGAAACGGCAGGTTCCGATTGGCGTTGGTGCCATCGCCCAACTGGCTGTTGACGTTCGCACCCCACGAATACACACGCCCCCCGGCGCGAAGCGCCAAGCTATGGTTGTCGCCACAGGCGATCATCGCGATGCGTCCGCCGGGAATGGGCACCCGCACCGGCGTGCGGCGCGTCGTCGTAGTTCCATCGCCCAATTGTCCAAAGCCATTGGCACCCCACGCCCAAACCGTGCCATCGCGCTTCAAGGCCAAGGAATGCGAGCCGCACGCCGCAATCGCCGCGACATTCGTTAAACCAGACACCACCACCGGCGCTTGCTTCGGCACGACCGAACCATCGCCCAGTTGCCCGGAATCATTGGCACCCCATGCCAACACCGAACCAAACGTGTTCAACGCGAGGCTATGGCGCTCGCCGGCAGAAATAGCAACGATGCCGCTCAACCCCACCACATTTGCCGGCTCCACGATCCAGTTCGCTGTGCCGCCATTACCCAATTGGCCATCGGTGTTTTGTCCCCAGGCGCGCACGGTGCGATCCGCAAGCAACGCGAGGGAATGTCCGCCCCCCGCCGTCACGCCAATCGCGGAACTGATCATCGGTACGCGCGTGGGCAGCGCCACGCGTTGACCGTTCAGGAAACCCCAGGCTTGCACGCCGCCATCCTCGCCGAGTGCCAACGCGTGATTCGCACCGGCGGCAATGGCGTCAACGCCGGTGAGATTTCCGTTCGCCGTCGGCGCAGACGTACCCAACAGCGTTCCATTACCGAGTTGCCCGTTGCTGTTCGCGCCGAATCCGTACAGCACGCGCGAGGGGGATAAGAGCAACGTGTGGCTATCACCCAATGCGACACGCGGAATCAGTGCGATCCCGCTTCGATTTCGCAGCGTATACGCGCTGAATGTTGCCGAGGTTCCCGTGGTTCCACCGATCGTGACGATGGCCGACACCAGCGCCTCGAATGATCCGGAGGTCGCGACGCGAACCACGACCTGATCCCCATTAACGACGCTTGAGGGACCACGCGTAAATGGCGCGCCATTGATGGAAAATTCGCCGTTGGCCACCGAGATCGTCGCGGCAGCGCCGGTCGCCAATCCTGCTACAGTAATCGCATTTGAAACCGCGTTGGTGTTTCTCGCCACGCCAAACGCGGGCAGGAACCCAAATGGATTGGCGCGTGCGCCGACGGCCATCGCATTGAAGAACCCCATGCCGGTCTCGTCCAACACCCGCTGTGGGTACGGATAAGTCAAATCACCAAAGAGATCCTGGAAGCCATTGCCCAACCATCCGTAGCGATTGCTGCCCCATGCATAGACCGACCCGTCGGTCTTGATCGCGAGCGAACAAAGGCAATCGCCGGTGCCGATCGCCAACACGCCGGACATGACCACGATCGGCGCGGGGACGTCAACAGTGGTGCCGCCGCCGATCTGCCCGAAATAATTGCTGGTGCCCCATGACCAAAGCGTCCCCTCAGAAGTCAGCACCATGTTGTGCGACGAGTCTGTCACAATCGATACGGCGTTGTTGATCTGCGCGATCTGCACCGGCCCGGTCGGTGTCAATTTCCATATCGTGCCATCAGACTTCAGCGCAGTGCGGGCAAAGTCGATCGTGCCGTAGCCGCTGCTTTCAACAGCAATGACGCCAGTTGTGAGTTCTGCAATTTGCACCGGTGCACTCGCGGCTTCCCATGTCCAAACGCTGCCGTCGACGGCAAGCGCGATGTAGTCGCCAACCGCAGCGACGGGCGGCAGGCCGGCCACCGTCGTTGCGCTCGAAATGGATTTCACTGTCTTGTCAGCCAACAGCGCGAAGAGCGGCGTAAAGCTGGTGACACCGCTGAAACCCGCAATCTGGTTCGTGCAGCAAGGCGCGAAGCTCCAGAGTGTTCCGTCGTTTCGCAGCGCAATGCCTGCGGCAATCCGCTTGATTCCCGCCAGTCCCTTTACCCGATTTGGGATCTGGTTGGCCGGAAACGGTGCACCGCCGAGCGGGGCAGGCGTTCCCCATGCCCATACGGTGCCATCGGAGCGAAGCGCGACGCCGTATCGAAAAGGACTGACATTGAAACCCGTTATTTGAGGTGTCGCTACAAACCCGGCGGTGCCAGTAATCGACGTGAACGTGCTCGCAAATGTTCCCACTTGCAACGTTGTCGATGTTTCCGCATACAGCGATGCGGACGCGGTATGCCGCACGCAAACCGATTGGCCATTGGCGATGTTTTGCGGTGCAGTCGAATACGTCGCAGTGCACCCGATCGAGAATTGACCGCCGACGACGCTGATGGGCAATGTCCCGGCAAACCCGGCCATCTGCACCGGCTTCGATACGCGCACACTGCCGACGGGAACGTTCACATCGAGCGGAAATGAAAATGGATCCGGGTCGCCCGCCGTTCCGGTCGTCACGTGAAATTTGGTGCTGAAAGTGCCCACTTGAAGAGTCAAAAACTTGGCTGTATTCGTGCCTGATGCGGCCGTTAGCCGCACACACAATGTCTGTCCATTAAAGATCGTGCCTGCGAAACCATAAGTGCCATTGCATTCACTTGAAAACCCGCCGCCCAGGATGCTGATGGGCACTGCGCCCGCAATGCCGGTGATCGTGACCATGTTCGATACCACATTCGCGTCCGGGGTACGGCGAAACTGCGGCGTAAACGCGAATGGCTCAGGGGTCATGTCGCGTTCGCAATACGCCGTCGTCAATCCGAAGGGATGCATTACGCCGGCGATGGTCAATCCTGTGATCCCAGTCTTGCTGCATTCCGCAGGCGCGGTTTGCCGCACCGTCACAATTTGGCCGGCATTGATCGTTCCCGCCGCCGTCGTATAGGTGCCGGCACCGATGCGATATTCGCCGTTGACAACGCTGATCGCGCTTGCGGCGGGAATACCTGCGATCGTCGCGCTGCTCGATTCGCGCATTGTGGAAGGCGCGACGTTTGTCTGCGCGCGAAACAGGCCATCCGCTGTCCAGTCCAACAGGGTGCGAGGCGCCGGCACACCATTGTCGCCGTTCCACGTCCAAACGGTGCCATCCTTGCGCAAAGCCATGTAAACGGTGGTGCCACTGCGATCGCTTGATATTTCAACTGCAACCACATTGTTAATACCCGCCACTAACACGGGAATGCTAACAATGTTGCCGCCGCCCCGCTGCCATCTCCACACGTTTCCGGCGGTGTCAACCGCAATCCACTTTTGTCCGCCGGGCAATCCCGCAACATCGGTGATATTAGCGAGGCCGACGACAGTTTGGGTTGGAGACAAGACAGAAACACCGCCGCCGTTCAAGATGGCCGCGTTGTAGCCAATTTTCTTAACGCCGACCAACCCGGCAATCACCGAGGGCGATTCGCCCGGCGAAAACGTGAGCACAGTGCCATCGCGGCGCAACGCAAGCCCGCCGGCAATGGCCTCAATATTGTCAAGCCCGGCAATTGCGTTTGGCCAACGACCGTAGCCGCTCCCGGAGCCGCAAAAATTGCAGTTGCCTGTATTAAATCCCCAGCCCCAAACTGTGCCATCTGCCTTGAGCGCGGCGCTCAGACCACCGCTCGTTGCAATGAAAATGACATTCGTGAGATTGCCTGTCGCCACAAAAGCTCCCGGAATCGACTCCGAATATTCGCCATTACCGAGTTCACCATTCCAGTTTTCTCCATGCGCCCAAACCGTTCCATCGAACTTAAGTGCAAAGACCCGCTGACTGTCGCCGGCAATTTGTGCCACATTGTTGATTTCGTGTCCCACACCGGCAACGTTTCCATCGAGTCCTACGCCCACGACACCCCAGTTCGAATTCCCGACTTGAAGCTTGAAATCCCGCGCTGCCGCCACCGCCGTCGCAGCGTCCGCAATACCGTGTCCACAGATGTTGCGGTTGCACGCGTTCAGCACGTTCGTGGGGAACGATCGCGATGACAATCGCAGCAGACGTTTGATCCACGCCGGTGGCAGCGAAGGCTTGAGTGCCTGCATTAACGACACAATGCCGGTCACCTGTGCGGTCGCGATGCTGGTACCGAATGTCATCCGCAACGCATTGTCGTTCGCGACCGCCGTGATCATTCCGCTATTCGAGGTTGTTACGATGCCATCCGTCGCAGGCGAGGCCACGCCACCCGGCGCACTCAACGTTATGGCGCTGCCGATGTTCGCGTAATCGGGTAGCCCGCCATCGCGCTTGACCGCGCCGACCGTGATGACGCCTTCGCAGCTTCCCGGGCTGAATTGGCTCGCCTGCTTGGAAAAGTAGTTGCCGGCAGCGGCGACAATGGTGACACCCTCGGAAATCACCTGATTGACGGCAGTTTGCAGCGGCCCGGAACAAATGCCGGCTGCGGTGATGCTCATGTTGATGACACTCGCCGGCGTAGTGTTGTTGGGTACACCCGCAAGTGAGGGCTGTGGAATACCTGCCGCCCACAGTAGACCGTTGATGATGTCGGATTCGTAGCCACCGCATTTGCCGATGGCACGGACCGGCAATATTTTCGCAGACCAATTGATTCCGGCCATGCCCGCCGCATTGTTGGCGTTCGCCGCAATCACGCCCGCCATGGTGGTGCCGTGCCAACTACTCGTGGTTGAAACGGGACATCCCGCGAGCGGGCCGGAGGCGGCTTCCAATGCGGTGAGCGCGTCGCCGGGATCGGTCGCGCTGGCGTCGCGCCCGTCGCCATCGTTTGAGCGCGGCTTGTCGGTGTTGGACACAAAGTCATAACCCGCCAGAACACGCCCGGAAAATTCGCTGTGGGCGAGGATTCCGGTATCGATGATCGCAATGACCTGCGTACTATTGCCCGTGGTGACATCCCACGCCGCCGGCGCATTGATGCCTTGCGCCTGCGTGAGGTACCACTGTGCGCTGGGGCACGCGACCGTCGGTGCGGGTGCGGCGTAGCACGGATCATTCGGGACAAGTGCCGGAAAATACTTGCGGTCAGGCAGCACATCGGCGATCGCGCCATCCGTCATCAGCGTCGCTTTCAATTCGCCGATCTGTTGCATCGATGCCGATGCCGATAATTGCATCACGTCGGCGCTTTGATTCATGGGTCGGTGTAAAGCCAATGCGACACCATGCCTCTCGATTGCGCCTCTCATCTTGGTGAGTCGTTCTGCACGGGCACCGACAATTTTTGCTTTTGCGCGCGCTTGCTCTGCGTGGGGCTTTTTCTCCGCCGCCTGACTCGAGTCGCCCGCCGTCGGCAACCGTGTTACCGTGCCCACCGCCGCCGCGCCACCATTCGGCGCATCCTTCCAGACAACAATAATTCGATCCGTGCGCTCGTATCGCGCCAACGCCTGCTGCGTGCCCGCATCCGCGTTCAAGCCGATGAAAAGAAACTGAAGCACGGACAAAAGGATGGCAGAAGTGCGCATCGCATCAGTCTCGCACTATTTCTATCCGGACTAAATGGGAGTTCATTTCACGAAAGTCGCGAGCCGTGTAGCCGACGATGATCGACGTGACTTTTGGGCTTCTGGTCTTTCCACCTCATTCTCACCCGCATTCGCAATGTCCGGTGATACCCCCACGTACGCCGCTGGAAACAAATACCCCAACTCCCGCTGATGATCCGGATCCAGAATCCGCATCGCGAGGCTGCTGCGCGCGCGTGATTGCGGCGACACGCAGCGTGAAGCGAGCACCGCGGTCGCATCGAGGAAGGACGAGGACACCGAAAAAAGCGCGCCGGACAAATCGGCGGCGGGAGACTCGAACTGCACCGTGCCATCGATGCCCAATTCGGAGGAGGCGGTAACTTTACTGACGGTGTTGGCGAGCAAATTTTTTGACGCAATCTTGATGTTGCCGCCGTTGCCGCCGTACGCATTGGCGGAGATGGCACTGTTGCGCAACAACAATGCACCGCCGTCGACATCGAGGTTACCGCCATCGCCCAACCCGGTCAGCACTTCGGCACTGACGCGCGATGTTTCCATGGTGGTGGTCGAAGAAGATGCGATCTTCAAATTGCCGCCGCCGCCGCTGAACGCGCTGGCCGACACGATGCTGTCTTGAAAGTGAATCGATTCAGCCGCCATGCCGATGCTGCCACCGGCACCCTTGTCCGCCGCGACCTGAGCCGTCACCCGTGAATGATCGAGCAGTATGTCTGCGGTGGCCAGGAATTGAAGCGTACCGCCGCTGCCGCTGAATGTGTTTGAGGTGATACGGCTATCGCGCACCGCGATCGAGCCGCCGCCGACATTGATGTTGCCGCCACTGCCGAAACCGGTCGCGACATCCGCATTGACGTCGCTGTTTTCGAAGACCACCGCACCCGGCGATTGCACACGAATATTTCCACCCCCACCGCCGAATGCACTCGCTGATACCACGCTGGCGCGGGCGCTGATCGTGCCGGCGGAAAAGGCGATGCTGCCGCCGAGGCCTTCACTCCCCGCGACCTGTGCGGTGATGCGCGAACGATCGAGCGACAAATCTTTCACTGCGCTGATTTGCAGCACGCCGCCGCTGCCGCTAAACGTGTTCGCCGAGAGGCGGCTTGCGCGCACGGCGATCGAATCGCCGTTGACGCTGAGATTGCCGCCACTGCCGAGGCCGGTGGCGACATCGGCGCTGAAGTCGGTGTTATCCAGCGTTACGGCCCCCGGCGACTGCACACGGATGCTGCCGCCGGCGCCGCTGTAGGCGTTGGCCGAGACCCGTGTCCCGTTGAACGCGAGTGCGCCTGCCGAAAACAAAATGTTGCCGCCGCTCTGCGTGCCAGAGGCGACCTGCGCAGTAATCGCGCCGGCACTGGCGCTGAATTGCCCGCTGGATTGAATCGAGACGTTGCCGCCGGTGCCGCCTGCGGAACTGGCGGTGATCTTGCCAGTATTGATCGCGACGCTGCCCGCCTGCAGGTCAACGTTGCCGCCACTGCCGGTGCCCGAATTCACTTCGGCGCTGACTTCACCGTTGTCGACAATGCCGATGCGCCCGCCGGACGACAAGCGAATGTTTCCGCCGTCGGCCACCTTGGCGCTGGTGAGCACCTTGGCGTTGGAAATCTCGATACCGCCGCGCGCATCGATGTCGATATTGCCCGCGTCGGCGAGCGCATCGCTGCGCGACGAAATTGCGCCGCCAGTATTGAGATTCAGCCGATCCGTCAGCGACATCTTGATGTCTCCACCCAGCCCCGCGCCGATGGTGCCGGCATTGATTTCACCCTGATCGCGAATCAGCGCGTTGCGCGCACGTATGTTGATTGAGCCGCCCGCCCCGGCCGAATACGCGCGCGCAAAAATGCCGGCAAACGCGTTGGGGTCCGTGCGTGCGATCGTCAGGTTGCCGGAGAGTTGAATATCGATGGAGCCGCCACGACCAAAGGCGCGCGCATCGCTGGAAATTTGCCCGCCCAGCACATCAAGGTCGCGCGCAATGATGCGCACTTCGCCGGAGATGCCGCTGCCCTCGCTTTGCGTCTGGATGAGACCACCATTCAAAATTTGCACGCGGTCGGCGGTGATCTCGATGGTGCCGCTGTCGCCACTGGCAAAGGTATTTGAAACGATGGCGCTCGCCTTGGGCTTAAGTCCCAACAGACTTGCACCGGAGACGATCACTTCTCCGGTTGCGGTGATCGACACGCGCCCGCCATTACCCGTCGATCGGCGCGCGGCCGAACTGCTGATCTCGCCGCCGTCGATCACGCGCAGATTGCCGGTCGAAATTGATATCGACCCCGCAAATCCCGAGGCATATGCGTTGGAGAAAATGCCGCTCGGTATTGATTGCCGGCTAAGCACCTCCTTTTCGTTTTCCAAGGCGGCACCTTCGAGACGGTCACCCTGAAGCAAGATGTCTTTCGCGTTCACCACCAACGGTCCACCCGCGCCTCTGCCGCGGCTGGAGGTATCGAACTGCGCTCCGCCTATCAGGGCGATGGTGTCCGCATTCACCGTCAGACCCTGCGAAGCACCCGTGGACAACGCGACCGCCTGGATGGAAGTAGCACCCGTCATGGCGATCGTCTTGGCGGTCACGGAGACCCGTCCGGTATCACCGCCGCCAAAGCTGTTGGAGCCGATGAACTGCGTGTCTTGCTTTGCATCGTTGGTCATCACCAGATTGCGGCGCGCCACGATGTCGATATCGCCGCCGCGCCCGGTCGTGCAGCCGAAATCACAACTGGTGTCGATCCCACTCACATCCTCCATCAAAATGTCGTTGGCGCGAATGGTGATCTTGCCGGCATTGCCTTTGCCAAACGTTACCGCACTCACGGTCGTGCCCTTTAGCGACAGCGCGCTGCTCGCATCGATATCAATTTCGCGCCCATTGCCGTTCCGCGAATTGGCAAGCAACTGCGCTTTCTCGAAAAAAACATCGCCGCCGCGAATCACGATGCGGCCACCACCTGTCCCCGAGGCGTTTTCATTCACCGCGACGATCGTTCCGCCTATCGCTTCGAGCCGGCCGTTGGCGACGCCGCGCGTCACACGGCCATCAAGGCCGATATCGGCAGCACCACCCGTCGCCGCAATTGCCGCTGTTCCGCCAAGCACCGACAGGATCGACAAACGCGTGCCCGAATTGGTCATTTTCACGTCGCCGCCGAAAAGCCCGATCGCGTTTGCGTTCTGAATCACCAATTGCGAACCCGTCAGGGTAATCGGCGTAGACGCGCCTTCAAACCTGAAACCGGATGGCGCGACAAACGGCAATAAACTCTCCGCAGGTACAACTTCTGCCGCCGCGCGAAAAGTGGAACCGTCACTGAACACCAGCCGATCGGCCGTGCTCGCGTAGAAACTCGCGGAGACATTCAGCGAGGCACCCGGGCCGAAAAAAATACCGGACGGGTTGAGGAGATACAAATTGACGCCCGGATTATTGCTGCGAATCTGGCCGTCAATGGTCGATGGTGTGCCGCCGGTGACGCGCGAAATGATGTTGAGAATCCCTGATCCGCCGAGGAAATTGACGCTCTCACCGGTGCGGACGTTGAGTGTGGAAAAACTGTGAAACAAGTTTGGCCCGGACGCGCGACCGATGAGCGGCGGCACGGTGTAATTGGGGCCGGTGAGGGAGAGTCGCGGGCCCAGTGTGCCATCAGTCGCAATCTGAGCCTCCGTGCACACGCAGAACGCGCCGCAGAGAATCAGTGCGGCGATTCGTTTGGGAGCTGCGATGGTGTGCGAGGAAAACTTCATTGATTGATTTTATCGTGTGTGGCTGTTCGGCACTTCTCTAATCCCGTCGTCCTCGCGCAGGCGGGGACCCAGTGTCGTGCGCCGGAAAGTCGCTGGATCCCCGCATTCGATAGGACCACGACTCAACAAATTCAGTTGCCCAATCAGTGCTCGTCACTCATCGACTAAACACCAGCACCAGCGCGCCTCCCAGCGGCCTTTCGCCCGAAACGCCGCGCCAGTGCTGGTGCTTGCCGATCTTGCCCTACGGAATCACCCACCCCGCCCTGGCTTTCGCCATCGTCACATCGGCACCGTCGATAGTGCCTGATTGGTTCAGATCGAGGACGTAGTTCAGCGAATTGGTCATCGCACCGTTGCGGGATTTGATCGCGCCGA
>JANPBQ010000002.1:0-11609 GCA_031430555.1 Betaproteobacteria bacterium | reverse complement strand
TTCAGCGGCACCATCTTGTTGAAGCCCGCATCGACTTTCAGCTGGCTCGCAGAAATCGTAAAGCCCACCGTGAGGGCCGCGAAGATGATCAGCCACATCTTGCGGTTGTTGAAAATGATCGCCGAGAATTTTTCGATGAGTTTTTTTAAGTTCATGGTGCGCTCGTCTTTGGTGACTGCGGGAATGGATAGACCGTTGTAACCGGCTCAGGACTTGGGCTTGTTCGCTGCGGGCGCGGCGGCGGGGGCGGCAGGTGTTGCTGCTGCCGCAGGGACAGGCGCGACTGTCGCCAAAGAAATCTCGCGTACACCGGCTTCGCCAATCAGCAGCAATTTGTTTGCGGCACCCGGCAATGGTGCCGACAGGGCCTTGGTTGAGCCACTTGCAACGACCGAGAAACTGTTGCCATTGTCTTTGGACACCAACACCGTGCCGGAAAGCCCCGCGAGCGCAAGCGTGCCATCGGCGAGCCGGGTGGAACCCATCAGCGATGCGACCGATTTGTTGTCGATTTGCTTCCAATTGGACAGTGTCGCATCGGTACTGCGGTAGATCCGTCCGCGCAATCCGTAAATCACCACACCGCCATCCTGCGCCTGGATCGCACCGAAGAAGGAACCTTTATAGGGCGATGCGATCTTGGTCCAGCTCTTGCCGCCGTTGTCCGATTTTGCGAGCAACCCCGCTTCGCCGGCAACAAATAATTTGTTCTCCCCCAACTTCACGATTGTGTTGATATGCTTGTCGTCGTCACCACCACCCTTGTCGGCCTTTTCATCGGCGTCACCTTCGTCGCCTTTGCCGCCCTTGGTTGCGCCGCCTTTGCTGCTGCCGACACTCTCGTACTTGCCCTTCTTTTGCGCAGCCGCAGGTGTTGCAGCCGCTTTGGCGCCCTCAAACAATTTTCTGGGAGCCCAGGTCTTGCCACCATCGGTGGTCGTGTGGAATGCACCGTAGGCACCAACGGCGAAACCCGTCTGCGCATCGACAAAGGTGACATGCATCAGCGGCTTTTGCTCTTCGACCGCAGAGAATGATTTGGTCCAGGATTCGCCCCGGTCAGTCGACGTAAGGATCATGCTGTCATGGCCCACGGCCCAGCCCGTCCTGGCATCCAGAAAATACACGGCAGTCAGCAGCGGCGTGTTCGGCGGTGTTTTGGCGCGCAGCCAGGATTCGCCGTTATTGTCGGAATAGACGATGTAGCCACGATCGCCGACGGCGACGACGCGGTCACCGACGCGGGTGGCATCGGTCAACAGCAATCGCGACATCGTTTGCTTGGAGATCGGGCCGGAAGCCGGCATCACTGCCGGATTGATTTGCGCGAACGCGGCGCTTACGCCGACGGAAATCACTAAACCCGCAATGATGCCGCGGCCACAACGGAATGTTTCTGAATTGATCATTTGAGCCCGCCTCGACAAATTATCTTGACGCAAACCGCACGCCGCCAACCGTCCATACTGTGCAATTCACCTATCCTGCAACAATCGCCAACTACGCACCAGGAATCGACGCCTTCACCGAGGTACGATGTGAATTGCGAGCCGCAAAAATGATTCGGGGACAACTACATTGTCCCCGAATTCTACCGCCTTGAATTGTTCGTTGCTTCAGCCTTCGACTAGCGCGTACCCAGGTTGCGCAGATTCGCCGGTGTGAAATCCGCGGCGGAACGTTTGATCGGTTCGTAAATCACCTTCTCTTCCGAGCGCAGGCCCATCGCGATGTAACGGCGCGACTGGAGGTCATGGTGCACTTCGACGGTGCCAAACCACATTGGCACGTTGTACCAGATTTCGTTGTGGAATTCGGCGAAGCGCCACAGTTGTCCACGACCGTCGTACTTGTCAACCATCACAATCGCCCAGCTGTCTTCGTCGATGTAGAACGTGCGACGCGCATAGATGTGCGATGTACCGGTCTTGAGGGTCGCGTCCACAACCCACACGCGATGCAATTCGTAGCGCGTCAAATCGGGATTGAAGTGGCCGGGCTTGAGTTGATCGGTGATCTTGACCTTGGGATCGTTGGCCCGGTAAGAATTGTAGGGGATGTACATCTCTTTCTTGCCGACCAGTTTCCAGTCGTAGCGATCGGTCGCGCCGCCGAACATACCAAAGTCATCGTTGGTGCGCAGCCCGTCCGCGGCGGTACCCGGATTGTCATAGGCAACGTTCGGTGCAAGACGTACGCGGCGCTGCCCGGGGTTATAGGTCCACGCGGAACGCGGTTCTTTAGCCTGGTCGACCGTTTCGTGCACCAGCAGGATTTGCCCGGCGAGGCGTGCCGGCGCGGTGGTCACCTGGAGGAAATTGAGCCGCTTGTTGTCTTCACGCTGTGCGACAGGCTTGCTCAAGTTGCCGTAAGAATTATCGTATTCATACTCAAACTTCACCAATGCAAATTCGCCCGTGGCGGTGACCGCCGCCTGCGACCAATTCTGCGCGAATGTGTCGCCGATATAGCGCGTGTTTGAATTCCAGATCGCTTCATTGCCGGTTTTCGGAATCGGAAACGGAATACCACCGTTGCAACCGACGACTCCATTGCCGCCCGGTGAAAGCTTGGCCTTGGCCGCGCATTCGCGAGTTTCCTTGTAGTGTCCTTCTGGGAAAGCCGCCGTACGGCGCGTCGTGTAGACGTTGAGCTTGTAGGTTGGATACTGCTTCATCATCGCAATCTGACCTGGCGACAAGTTGTCTTTGTACTTGTCCATGTTGGCCGCACTGATCGTAAACAGCGACTTGTCATTCGGGAACGGATCGGGGTACGAGCCACCCGTCTTGAAATTCACGCCCGCCGGGACCTTGGTGATGCCGCCGTCCCATGCCGGAATAGTGCCTGCCGCATTGGCACCTTTTTCCGCGCCCAATGGCGTAAGCGTGGTGCCCAGCTTGGCCACATCGGCGGCGGCCAATTCCGCGTGTGCCCCCACCGAAATGGTCAGTGCGCCCAACGTCGCTGACGCCAACATCGTCAATCGTTTTACATTCATGTTTCCTCCAGAAAGTTATCTTCAATCCCTGCAGCAAAATTGCTTTTCCCGAACCGGCACCCGTCGATTGCGAGTGTCTCGGTGGAAAATTAACGCTTGAATGCGATCATCCGCCGACATGCTTGCCGGCGGACGACCGCAAAATCAGAACGAGTAGGCCACCACGACTGAATAGAAATCGCGGTCTTTGATCGGGTTCGCGCTGGAACAGTAGCTCTGTGGCTGACCCGCCAGCAATACTTGCGCCGAGGCGACCGAATCCGTACCGCAGTATGAACGCCCGCCGAAGAACGAGTTGTACGAGAGATCAAGCGTCAGTTTTTTCGCCCAGTCGAAGTTGGCACCCAGTGAATACGACTTGGTTTCCTGATTGAATGTCTGCGAGACACCCTTCACATCGTGATTGAACGCAAAGCGGGGGGCCACGTTTGCACCAAAGGCGAGGTTGGAATACTCCAGGCGCCCGACCACACGATAGCCCCAGGAATTATCGGTGATGAAACCGTCGGTCTGTTGCGCGAAGGCACCTACCGAAGCCAAACTCGCCGCAAACGCGGTGGCCGGCAAGCCGGTTGCCGGGCCGGAGAACTTTTGACCCGTCGGCAGCCCGCTATATTTGGTGTAGCCGACTTCGGACACGAACACCGCTTGATCCGCACCCATCACATTGGGTATGCCTTTGGTCGCGGTCATTTGTAACTGGCTCATTTTGACGCGAGCCCATCCCTGGATGGTGGTGCCATTCGGTACCAGTGCGGCACCAGTAGCGCCGACCGGGGCACCGGCAATTTGCGTGAATCCAGTGAGCAGGTTCGGGGCACCCAGCACCGCCAAAATTACCTCGGCTGACGCATATTGCAAAGGTTGATTCGGGCGATATGAATACTCGCCCTGCAACGCGATGCCCATTGGTCCTGAGGTGTTGAACGACACGCCATACATGCGGATGTTTTCCGGGAATTCCGCGTAATAGTTGGCCTTGTTGTCGGTTCTCGCTTGATCGCAAATCCCGGAACCGAGCGCTGCCACCAGTCCGGCGGAACACACTGTCGCGGTGAGCGGGCCACCAGTAATCACGGAAGACGCTGTGCCTTTTACACCTGACAGGAACGGTACGCGGCTATGGTAATTCATGAAGTACAAGCCGAATTCCGTGTTATTGAGTTGATTGGCCAAATAACGAAATGCCACGCCATATTGACCGCTATCCGATGGAGGGCGATCTGCGGAGCGCGGCACCCAGACTGCTGCTGCTGCATCGGCGGGGCCATACAAACCGACCAGTGCCGAGTTCAAGCCCGCAATGGTGGGATTGGCCAAAGCCGCAGCTGGCAAGACGATTGGATTGGTAGCCACCCGACCGGTGACATCCTTGCGCCGCCCAAACGTAACAATCAACTTATCCGAATCATCCGACGCCACATCGCTATTGCTGAAATACGATCCACGCGGATCGAGCTTGAATTTGTCGTGATTGAACTGCGCAAAGGCTTCCATGCTGGCGGATTTGGAAAGCTCGAACGAACCGGAAACGCTTGCCGTTGGAATGAA
The DNA here is from genome assembly GCA_031430555.1 of Betaproteobacteria bacterium. Lineage (GTDB taxonomy): Bacteria > Pseudomonadota > Gammaproteobacteria > Burkholderiales > Usitatibacteraceae > UKL13-2. The sequence continues at coordinate 7,057 of JANPBQ010000002.1, read as the reverse complement.
GGCTTCCTTCAATTCCGAACCCGGTACGCGCAATTTCGAAACGTCGACCGCATTGGCGACGTTGATGCCGTTGCCGATGAAGGTCGATTCGCCCCAGGAGATCACTTGGTTGCCCGCGCGGAAACGCACGTTCTTGCCGGCAACATCAAAGGCTTTGGTGACAAACGCGTCGAGAATCTTTGCATCGCTGCCCAAACGGTCGCGACCGATAGGCCCAAGATTTTCATTGCGGCGATTGACGAAGTCAACGAAATAGGTGCCGCGCAAAAATACGCCCCACGTATCCTGTTTCAATTCGAGATCGTGGGTAACCTTCAGCGTTTCGGAAAACGTCTTGCCCTTGTTGTAATTGCGGTCGCCGTCGTCCTCGTTCACCGAGCGCGAAGTTCCGCCGTTGGCGATACCGATAAGGCTGGGATCCTGTTTCTCGGTGCGCACCGAAACGCCGGCCGAGATCGTGGTGTCGAAACTCCCCGAGACGCCATTGTCGAATTTGAATTGTTCCGCGCCTGCCGCGCCTGACAGCGCCATGCAGACCGCCAATGTGACCACTTTCACGACCGGCGCGCTAATGCCACCGCGAATATGAGACTTGCTCATCAGGTGTTCTCCTCAAAGTTGAAACGAAATTTGTTGTGTTCCGGGAATTCGCGCCATTGCTTCGGCTCAAATGCGACGATAGCGGCGGTTTCCATCTATTTGGAGATACTTTACAGTAATTCTGTGCAGTAAAGGTACTTTGTGGCGCGCTTGCAACAGGATGAAAATGACCGGAAAGTCAGTAGCTTGGCAAGGGTTTCTTACATCGATTCGAACAAGCCCGCCGCCCCCATACCCGTGCCGATACACATCGTCACCATGCCCCATTTTTGTTTGTTGCGGCGCATGCCATGAACGAGCGTTGCCGCACGAATCGCGCCGGTGGCACCGAGCGGATGACCCAACGCGATCGCGCCGCCTTGCGGGTTGATTTTGTCGGGATTGAGGCCCAACTCCTTGGTCACGGCCAACGCCTGCGCGGCGAACGCTTCGTTCAATTCGATCCAATCAAGATCATCCTGCTTCAGCCCTGCTTGCGCCAACACTTTCGGGATCGCCTTGATCGGGCCGATGCCCATGATTTCCGGCGGCACGCCGGCGACCGCGAATGACACAAATCGCGCGAGCGGCTGGATGTTGTATTTTTTCATCGCGCGTTCGCTCATCAAAATCACCGCACCCGCACCGTCGGACATTTGCGACGCGTTGCCCGCCGTCACACTGCCTTTGACGGCGAACACGGTGCGCAATTTGGCGAGGGTCTCCATCGACGTATCAGCACGCGGGCCTTCATCGTTGTCGGCGGTTTTTTTCCTGTGCCTGATTTCGCCGCTGGCGAGATCGGGCATCGCCGCATCGATTTCGTAAGGCAATATTTCACTCTTGAAATTTCCCGCCGCAATCGCCGCCGAGGCTTTCCTGTGCGACGCAACGGCAAACGTGTCCTGTTCTTCGCGGGTGACTTTCCATTGCTTCGCGACATTCTCGGCGGTTATGCCCATGCCGTACGCGATGCCGACGTTTTCATTATTCGTAAACACCGATTGATTCAACGCGATCTTGTTGCCCATCATCGGCACCATCGACATGCTTTCCGTTCCCGCCGCAATCACGACATCATCGTCGCCGCAGCGAATGCGATCTGCCGCCATGCTGATCGCCTGCACGCCAGAGGAACAGAAGCGGTTGATGGTCACGGCGGGCACGCTGTCAGGCAGGCCCGCCAGCAACACGCCGATGCGCGCGACGTTCATGCCCTGCTCGCCTTCAGGCATCGCGCAGCCGACGACGACGTCGCCGATGTCATGCGGGTCCAGCCCCGGCACCTGCGCCATCGCGCCTCTGAGGACGTGGGCGAGCATGTCGTCGGGACGGACATTTTTGAACATGCCGCGCGGCGCTTTGCCGACCGGCGTGCGGACGGCGGCGACGATGTAGGCTTCCTGGATTTGTTTGGTCATTTTGGTTCTCCGGCTGATACGGTCATTCTGAATGTCGCGAGAAAAAAGAGGATATCTTGCAAATTGAAATCGATGCCGGGGGTTGCCCGGCACCAAACCTTCGAACGAGTGTAACTTTTTTCATAGAGTGGACGCCACTGGGTTCCCGCCTTCGCGGGAACGACGGCTAATTCCGCAACGGCTTCCCGTTCTTCAACATAAACTCAATCCGCGCCTGCGTCTTCTCCGTCTTCGCCAGCGCCACAAAATGCTGCCGCTCCAGCGCCAGCATCCACTCTTCATTCACCATCGATCCCGGCTCGACTTCTCCACCGCACAAACATGCCGCAATGCGCGAAGAAATTTCGTAATCGTGTTCCGAAATGAAGCCGCCCTCTTTCATGTTGATGAGCATCATCTTCAACGTGGCAATGCCGGTATTTCCAGCGACGGGGAACGCGGTGGGTGCTAAAGGTGGGCGGTAGCTTGCATTCGCCATCGCGCGCGCCGTTTCGAGTGCCACAAACAACAACTCATCCTTGTTGAAAATGATGATGTCGCGCCAGCGAAGATGGCCCATTTCTTTGGCCTCAAACGCGCTCCTGGAAACTTCGCCCATTGCGGCATGCTTGAACGATTTCTGGATGAATGGCAGCAGATCGCCGCCATTGGCTGCGAGTGCGGCGCGCAACGCCATCTCCTTCAATCCGCCGCCGGCGGGCAACAATCCGACGCCGACTTCCACCAATCCGATGTAGCTTTCAAGCGAGGCGACGACGCGATCCGAGTGCATCTGAAATTCGCAGCCGCCGCCCAGCGCCATGCCATCCACCGCCGAGACGACGGGAATCATGCTGTATTTCAATCGCTGCGACGTGCGCTGAAATTTGGCGACCATGGCTTCAAATTGATCAAGTTGTCCGGCCTGCAACGAGGCCAATGCGCCTTTCAAATCCGCACCGACCGCATAGGGCGCGTCCGGCTGCCAAATCACCAACGCTTTGTAGTTCGCTTCGGCCTCTTCGACGGCGCGCAACAGCCCATCCAGCACGTCCGGGCTGATCGCGTGCATCTTGGTTTTGAAAGAAACGATGGCGATGTCGTCATGGGCCTTTGTGGTCCACAACCGCACAGCGTCAGTTTCAAAAACGGTCGCACCTTTTTCCGACTTTTCGCCGAGCAGCACTTCGCGATACAACTGTCGCTGATAAACCGGTAACGCGGAGCGCGGCACCATTTTGCCGGTCTTCGCGGAGTACGATCCTTCCGCCGAATGCACGCCTTTCCTGCCGTCCAATACCCACGATGGCAACGGCGCGGACGCCATCGTTTTACCCGCTGCGATATCTTCATTGATCCACTTCGCGATCTGCTCCCAGCCCGCCGCCTGCCACGTCTCGAACGGCCCCATCTTCCAGCCAAATCCCCAGCGGATCGCGCAATCGATATCGCGCGCCGAGTCCGCGACGCTGCCGAGATGCACGGCGATGTAGTGAAACACATCGCGGAAAATCGCCCACAAGAATTGCGCCTGCGGGTGCGCGCTCGCGCGCAACGCGGCGAATTGCTCGGCCGGATTTCGGATCTTCAACATCGCGGCGACGTCATCGGGAATCTTGCCGGTGCCCGCGACGTAGTCCTGCTTCGCAACGTCGATCACCAAAATATCTTTGCCGCGCTTGGTGAAAAATCCCGCTTTGGTCTTTTGCCCCAGCGCGCCTTTGGCAATCAACGCAGTCAATACAGCCGGCGGCGCGTAGTACTGGTGCCAGGGATCATCCGGCAAATTGTCGTCCATGGTTTTGAACGTGTGTGCGAGCGTATCGAGCCCCACCACGTCGGCCGTGCGATACGTCGCACTTTTCGCGCGGCCGATCGCGGGGCCGGTCAACGCATCGACTTCATCGAAGGCCAACTTGAATTGCATCGTGTGATGCATGGTCGCCGCGATCGAAAACACGCCGATGCGGTTCGCCACAAAATTCGGCGTGTCGTTGGCGCGGATCACGCCCTTGCCGACGGTGGTGGTCAGAAATGTTTCCAGTAAATCGAGAATCACCGGCTCTGTGTCTGGCGTGGAAATCAATTCCACCAGTTTCATGTAGCGCGGCGGATTGAAGAAATGCACGCCGCAAAAACGATGGCGCAGATTCTCCGGAAATACTTTTGAGAGTTCCGTAATTGAGAGGCCAGAGGTGTTGGAGGCGAATATCGCGTCGGTGCGAATATGCGGCGCCACTTTTTCGTAGAGCGATTTTTTCCAGTCCATGCGCTCCGAAATCGCTTCGATCACCAGATCACATTCACCCAGCCATGCAAGGTTTTCGTCGTAATTCGCCGGCGTGATGAGGGACGCTTTCGATTTGCTTGCGAACGGATCGGGCGATTGCTTCAACATCGCGTCGATCGCCTTGGTGACAATGCCGTTCTTCGGCCCCTCTTTAGCGGCGAGATCGAACAAAATCGATTTCACGCCCGCGTTGGTTAGGTGCGCCGCAATCTGCGCGCCCATCACGCCGGCACCGAGGACGGCGACTTTCTTGATATGGAAATTGCTCACTGAGTGCTCCTGTTGGTTGCTTCTAACAAATATTTTTCGCCACGGATAAGAGCGGATAAAAGCGGATGAATATGGGGTACTTCTAAAAACCCGTCATTCCGGCGAAAGGTCAAGCACTGGTGCGGCGTTTAAGGCATTTGTTCTCCGAAAGGCCCGCCAATGCTGGGCTTTTTATGGTTTCATCCGCGTTTATCCGCTTTTATCCGTGGCAAAAAAATCAATCCACCGGCACCGGTCGCGGCTTGCGCTCATCATCGACCGCCACATAGGTCAGTTGCGCTTCCGTTACTTTAACCACATCTCCGCCGAAGCGTTGCCGCTGCGCGTAGACCTCGACATCGACGGTCAACGAGGTGCGTCCGATCTTCACCACATCGGCATAAAAACTCACCAGGTCGCCCACAAACACCGGCTGCTTAAACTGAAACGAATTCACCGACACGGTGACGACTTTGCCGCGCGCGCGCACAGTGGCGGGCACGCTGCCGGCGAGATCGACTTGGGCCATCACCCAGCCCCCAAAAATCGTTCCGTGGGCGTTGGTGTCGGCGGGCATGGGGATGATGCGGATCACCGGCTGCCGATCTTTGGGCAACTGAATCAATTCGCAGTATTGCTCGCTCGCGGGTTCATTCACAGAATATGTCCTTTGTACATGTCAGCGATGGCACCTGCATATCTATGCACGATGGCGTTGCGTTTTAATTTCAGCGTCGGCGTGATGTAGCCATTGTCGATGGTCCACTTTTCGCGCGCGACCGCGACTTTGCGGATGCCCGCATAGCCCGGAAAATCCTTGATGAGCTTGCCGATGCGCTGCACCAGAAACTTCTCGGCTTTCTCGCGTTCTTTGCCGTCGCCATCGAGCGCGGGATTGAGTTTGGCTTCGGTCGCCGTTCTTGCCCACTCGTCGTCGTTCAATACCACGATCGCCGACAGATAGGGCTTCGCTTCGCCATACACCAGCACTTGTTCATACAACGGATCCATCTGGATGGCCATTTCCATATCGACCGGTGGCACTTTTTCGCCGTTGCCCATGACGATGATTTCCTTGATGCGTCCGGTGATATGGATGAATCCGTATTCATCGATTCGTACCTGATCGCCAGTATTAAGCCAACCATCGTCGGAAAGAACGGCGCGCGTGGCCTCGGGATTATTCCAGTAGCCCATCATGATGTTGGGCCCGCGTGCGTAGAGCACGTTGTTTTCACCGAGACGCGTTTCCACACCGGGCACGGCGGGGCCGACCGATGTGGGTTCGTTTTTGTCGAGCAGATTCACCGCGATCAGTGGCGACGCTTCCGTCATGCCATAGCCCTGACAAATGGGCAGACCGAGGCCGACAAATACTTTCGACACCGCCGGCGACATCGCGGCCCCGCCCGCCACCGCGAAACGCAATTTTCCGCCCAGGCGCGCGAGCAATTTTTCCGCCACCAGTTTTTTCAGCAGCGGCCACAACAAAAACGCCAATTTCCACGGCCCGCGACCATGCTGATATTGAAACAGGCTCCAACCCGTCTCGACCGAAAAGTCAAACAACTTCCGCTTGGTGGCCGAAGATTTTTTCAATTGTTCGTTGATCGCCGCGAGGAAACGCTCATAGATGCGCGGCACCGAAAAAATGATCGTCGGCTGAACGATTTTGAAATCCTCCGCCAACTGCGGGATCGACCGCGCAAAGACGATCGAGGCACCCGACACCACGTTCAAATAATAGTCGGCAGTGCGCTCGAACATGTGCGAGAGCGGCAGGAAGGACAGAAAAATATCTTCCGAAAACACGTCGTACACGGCGAGGCCCGATTGCACGTTCGAGAGTATGTTGCGGTGAGAGAGCATCACGCCCTTCGGTTTGCCGGTGGTGCCGCTGGTGTAGACGATGGTCGCGAGATCAGCCGCTTTGGTCTGCGGCCGATCATGACTTCCCGGCTCGGTCGGCATCCATTCGGACAACAATTTCAAGCGTGGCTCGTCGGGATCATTCACCGGCTTTACGGTGAGGATGCGCTGCAATGGGCCAAGTTGATCGCGCACAGTTTTCAGACGTTTCCAGTGTTCTTCGCCGTCGATCACCAGCAGTTTCACGCCGGCGTCGTTGAGAATGAAGGCGACATTGTCGGGACGGTCATCGACAAATATCGGTACCGTGACCAAGCCCTGCGCGAAAGCGCCCTGATCGACCACGACCCAATTGATACTGTTCTTCAGCATCACCGCGATGCGTTCACCCGCCTGCAAGCCCTCGCGGCGCAGGCCCTCGCGCATGCATGCCGCGCGTGTCCCGGCATCGCGCCAGTCGATGCCGATCCATTCCTTGGTGGCGGACACAAATTCGCGGTATGCAGGCGCATTGGGCGAAGTGCGACAACGCATCGCGAACACATCCGCAATCGTGGCCGAATCGTCAAACATCAGATAACGGGTGCCGCGCCGGTTTTGAAGTATCGCTTCCGCCAAATCTGCGCTCCTAGTGTGGTTTTTCTTGGCCGTGTCGCATCGGTCGAATGGA
>JANPBQ010000001.1:0-7774 GCA_031430555.1 Betaproteobacteria bacterium | reverse complement strand
GTATCCAATCCGCGCATATCAGACTGATCAATCGTCGTCCCGCCGCCCGCTCTGCGTTCAGCACATGGCTTCAACAAGACCAACAGGAAAAGATCAACCAAATCAGCTACATTTGACAGGTCAATACATATCAGTGTTTTGTATTTGGAACGCAGTGTTGAAACGACCCCTCATCCCCACCTTTCCCCAGAGGGAGAAGGGCTTGCTTAGTGGCGACTAGGTGACGGCCGGATCAATAAACTTACGGTGTCGCACCCGCCGCATTCGACACGCGCACGGCGTCCGCCATCACCGGAGCCGTCGCGCCGACAAGGCTGCTGACGCCCGCCTTGCCATCACTGCGACCGGGTACGGTACCCATCATGCGCTTCAGGCTGATATTGGCGATGCCGGCTTGATGCGCGTAAAACCAGGCGTTCGCCATGACTTTTTTCACGTAGTCGCGGGTCTCGGCAAATGGAATCGACTCGGCATAAATGGCACCCTCCAATGCCACATCGCTTCGCCAGCGTCGCGCACGACCGGGGCCGGCATTGTACGCGGCGGTTGCCAATACCGGATGGCCCAGATCATCGAGCACATGTTTGAGATAGTACGATCCCAGCGCCAGATTGACGGGAATATCGGCGACACGATTCGGTGAAAATTCGGACATGCCGACACGCTTCGCGGCCCAGCGGGCGGTGGCCGGCATCAACTGCATGAGACCCGCCGCACCGACGCGCGATTTCGCGTCCGCCATGAAGCGGCTCTCCTGACGGATCAGGCCGTAGACCCAGGCTTCATCGAGGCCTTCCGCTTTTGCGCTCACTCGCAAATTGTCGCGATAAGGCGTCGGAAAGCGTTGCGAAAAATCGTGCAACATGACCGTGCGTTCGGCCGCACTGATCGCGCGATCGGGCACGTTCGCGGCGCGGGCAAGCTCGGCGGCGGCAAGCAATTGCTGATCATTCATGTCGCGGATCGCGAATTGCCACTCGCGCAATCCTTCCGATTTCATCTCCAAACGATACAAGGCCAATGCGCGCGCAATCGCAGGGCGTTTTGCAACGGCATCGAGATCGACCGGCGACGGTTTCCAGCCTTTCCACGCGGGCGTATTCGCGACACCGGATTCTTCGGCGGCGAGCAGTCCGTAGAAGTTATTTTCGCGGGCGAGGGTTTCGCGCAATTTGGCGGCACCGGCCTCGTTACCGCCGGCGCTTTCCGCGCGCGCGAGCCAATAGCGCCACGCCGGATCGCGTTTCTCGGCTGCCGACATCGAATTGATCGCCGAACGCACGCCGCTCCAGTCGCCGCCACGCAATGCGGCACGGACTTTCCAGGCGGCTTGCGTATCATTTAGTGGCGCGTCGCCGGCTTTTTCAAACCATCCACCCGCTGCCGGTTCATGTTGCATCGCACCGTAGAGGCCGATCTGCGACCATGCGTAGGCGCGATCGGTCGCCGGCAAATCTTTTCCGGATTTGTCGAGTGCGGTGGCCGCCCTGCCCGCATCCGCGCGAGCGATGCGATTCAGCGCAAACAAGTAAAGCTCGATATTGGCGCGCGCCTTCCAGTCGGGCCTTAACTTATCAACATAGCCACCGGGGTTCAGCCAGATCGACGCCGTGGTGCGTTCGAACATGGCGGGCAATTTGTCGATCAACGCGGCACTGCGGCGCGCATCGGCGAGTTGATTGTCTTCCAGCAACTTACGCACGCGCAGCCAAGCGGATTCGGCCTCGATCATGCGCGCCGCCCGCAGTTGCTCGAATACGGCGTGACAGGAGTCCGGCACGGTGCGACCGGCGCGCCAGAATGCCAGGGCCTCGGTCAACGCGCCGCGATCCCCCGCGCCGATCCGCTGCCGCCATTGGTGACAGATGAGATCGGCGTCATCGACGTTCAATTGCGGAAATTCCGCCGTGAAGAGATCCCATTGATCGAGCTTGCCTAGCGCGCGCAGCCATTCTTTGCGCAGGCCCTCCGCGAGCACGTTCTCGGCATTGGCGTTGAGAAAACCGCGAAACTCGCCCGCCTGCCCGACGGCAACCGACGTGCTTTGCGAAATGCCGGCGATCAGCCACCAATATTCCGGGTAGGCGGCCAGCGGATGTTCGGGAAACGCCGCGCGAAACTTTTCGCGTATCGCGCCCAGCGACTTCACGTCGCGCCGTTCGAATGCTTCCCGCGCAAGCAAGAGTTCGCGCTCCGCCGGACTTTGAGCGCCGAGTGCGCCGGCAGTGGCCGATTTTCCCTTCGACGACGGCAATGATTTCGCGAGTGTTGATGCAAGACAATAATTGCCCGGCATCAATGAAAGCGTGAGGAGCGCAGCGTAAAAAAGGCGCAGTATTCCTGTGCGCCCGGCGCTTTTTTCGGCTGCCGACGGCGTTAAGGAGCTACGGTGGAAATGCGGTGGCGCAAACATATTTGAATAATGATCTTCGCCCGGTGTTGGTTGACTTATTCTATAGTCTAGTCTTACTGAATGCATTTCCGCCGCCAACAATAAATAACTGACCTCACATGACCACCTTCGACCCTATTTTCTGGACTGCGCTGATGAAAATCATCGGCGTGAACATCATCCTGTCCGGCGACAACGCGGTGGTGATCGCGTTGGCGGCGCGCAGCCTGCCGGCGCGGCAACAAAAGAAAGCCATTTTCTGGGGCAGCGGCGCCGCCATTCTCATGCGCATCGTATTGACAATGTTCGCCGTCGCGCTGTTGACGCTGCCGTGGCTGAAAATCGTCGGCTCCGTGCTGCTGATATGGATCGGCGTCAAATTGCTGACTGACAATGACGACGGCGAAGAACATGTCGAGAGCCACGATTCGCTGCCCGCCGCGATCAAAACGATTCTCATCGCCGACCTAGTGATGAGCGTGGACAATGTGATCGCCGTGGCCGCCGCCGCCAAGAACGACACGACGTTGCTGATTATCGGTCTCGCGATCAGTATTCCACTCATCATTTTCGCCAGCACGCTGCTGATCAAGGTGATGGAGCGTTTCCCCATTGTCATCACCATCGGTGCCGCCTTGATCGGCTGGGTGGCGGGTGAGATGGCGTGGGACGAACAGGTATTCGCATCATTTACGTCGCAGTTTCCAAAATGGTACGAGTACATCGCGGCGGCCGTCGGCGCTGCATTGGTGGTGGTGGCGGGGAAAATGCTGGCGGCAAAATCCGGCACAGGTGGAGGCACTGCGCCAACCAATTCTTAGTCTGGATCGTTGAAGGCAAGCGGGACAATCACTCGACAACAACTCGGAGGAAAAGATGAAAGTATTTCGCGGTATTGATTCAAAAGCACCGAAATTGGCGCTGGTAGCAATGGCGTTGCTCGGGATGACAGCTTTTTCCGGCGCGGCCGCTGCATGGGAACCGACCAAAACGGTTGAATTCGTGGTGCCGGCCGGCACCGGTGGCGGTGCCGACCAAATGGCCCGCTTCATTCAGGGCGTGGTCACCAAACACAATCTGATGAAACAATCGATGGTGGTGGTCAACAAGGCCGGCGGTGCTGGTGCCGAAGGCTTCCTGGACATGAAAGGTGCCAAGGGCGATCCGCACAAAATCGTGATTACCCTGTCGAACCTGTTCACAACGCCGTTGGCAACGGGCGTGCCGTTCAATTGGAAAGACCTCACGCCGGTGCAGATGATGGCGCTGGATCAGTTCATTCTGTGGGTGAATTCGGAAACCCCCTACAAGACCGCCAAGGAGTATGTCGATGCGGCCAAGGCGGCGGGTGCCGGCAAAATGAAGATGGGCGGCACCGGCTCCAAGCAGGAAGACCAGATCATTACCGTCGCGGTCGAAAAAATTTCCGGCGCCAAGTTCACCTACATTCCTTACAAAGGCGGCGGTGAAGTCGCGGTGCAATTGGTCGGCAAGCACATCGATTCCACGGTGAATAATCCGATCGAAGCGGTCGAGCAATGGCGCGCCGGCAAATTGCGCGCGCTGTGCGTATTCGACGACAAGGTGATGCCCTACAAGGCCAAGGTCACCGCCACTCAATCCTGGGGCGACATTCCGACCTGCAAAAGCCAGGGTCTCGATGTCGACTATCAAATGCTGCGCGGAATTTTCATGGCCGCCGGCGTGACCAAGGAGCAAGTTGAGTTTTATGTGAATTTGCTCAAGAAAGTCCGTGAAACACCGGAGTGGAAAGAGTTCCTTGAAAAAGGTGCCTTCGATCAGACCACGCTTAGTGGCGACGCCTACGCCAAGTGGGTGGACAAGGAAGAGCAGCGGCATTTGGCGCTGATGACGGAAGCCGGATTCCTCGCAAAGAAATAAATTTTCATCGCCCCGGGCCCAACAGGCCCGGGGTTTTTTTGTCCAAAGAAATTTGCTCGAACGCCGCGTCAGACGGTTTGAGTGCAATCATCGAGGAGCGCTTGTGGAAGCACCGGAAGAAAAGTCCGCATCGTCGATCAAAACGGTCGATGCCGTCACCGCAGTATTGATTTTCCTGATGGGCGCGCTAGTGGTATGGGATAGCCGCCGACTCGGGTCGAGCTGGGGGTCCGATGGCCCCGAGGCGGGATATTTTCCGTTTTATATCGGATTGATACTTTGTATCGCGAGCGCCGTCAATTTCGCGATGGCGCTTAAAGTGAAAGACAGCGATTCTTTCGTCAGCGTGTCCTCGCTGAAAATGATTTTGTCGGTCATCATCCCGACCATCATTTACGTCGGATTGATCGGCGGCGTCGGGCCAGTTCCCGCACTGGGGATCTACGTGGCCTCGGCGATTTTCATCTCGCTATTCATGAAATGGCTCGGCAAATATGCCTGGCCGACCACGCTCGGCGTCGCAGTTGCGGTGCCGGTGGTGTTCTTTGTCTTGTTCGAAGTCTGGTTCAAGGTGCCGCTGCCGAAGGGGCCGCTCGAAGCGGCTCTGGGTTTGAACTAGAAAGCCGACGATGGAAGAAATCACCAACCTGATGCATGGCTTTGCGGTTGTCCTCACGCCCTACAACATGGGCTTGATGATGGTCGGCATTGTGCTCGGCGTGCTCATCGGCGTTTTGCCTGGATTGGGCGGCGCGAACGGCGTCGCGATCCTGCTGCCGCTGACGTTCTCGATGAATCCCACCTCTGCAATCATCATGCTTTCGTGCCTTTATTGGGGCGCATTGTTTGGCGGTGCGATCACGTCGATCCTCTTCAACATACCCGGCGAGCCGTGGAGCGTGGCGACCACATTCGACGGCTACCCGATGGCGCAGCAAGGTCGCGCGGGTGAGGCCTTGACGGCGGCGTTCACGTCTTCGTTCGTCGGCGCATTGATTGCCGTACTGATGATCACGTTTACCGCGCCGTTGGTCGCGAAGTTTGCATTGCGGTTCGGGCCACCGGAATATTTCGCCGTTTACTTATTGACGTTCTGCAGTTTTGTCGGCATGTCGAAAGGTTCGCCTTTCAAGACGGTCGCCGCGATGATGATGGGCTTCGCGCTCGCCGCCGTCGGGCTCGATACTGTCACCGGGCAATTACGCATGACCTTCGGCTACACCGAGTTGCTGAAAGGTTTCGATTTCCTGATCGCGGTGATCGGTTTGTTCGGCATCGGCGAAATCCTGTTGACGATCGAGGAGGGTCTCGCTTTCAAAGGGGCCGAGGCAAAGATCAAAATGCGCGTGGTACTCGATACCTGGAAGCAGCTGCCGAAATATTGGAAGACATCATTGCGCTCGTCGCTCATCGGCTGCTGGATGGGCATCACCCCCGGCGGCGCGACGCCGGCGTCGTTCATGGGCTATGGCGTGGCGAAAAGTATGTCACCCAATGGCGCGAACTTTGGCAAAGGCGAAATGGAGGGCGTGGTCGCGCCAGAAACCGCCGCGCACGCGGCCGGAACCGCAGCGTTGTTGCCGATGCTGACCCTTGGCATCCCCGGTTCGCCCACGGCCGCGGTGCTGCTCGGCGGCTTGTTGATCTGGGGCTTGCAGCCCGGCCCTTTGCTGTTTCAGGAGCAGAAGGAATTTGTCTGGGGTCTGATCGCGTCGATGTACCTTGGCAACATCGCCGGACTCATTGTGGTGTTGACGACGGTGCCCTTCTTCGCCGCAATCTTGCGCATTCCGTTCTCCATCGTCGCGCCGGTGATTTTGGTCATCTGCGCAATTGGCGCGTACACCGTCCACAGCTCGATGTTCGATGTCTGGTTGATGGTGGGGTTCGGCGTGATCGGCTACGTGTTCAAGAAGCTCGATTACCCGTTGGCACCGCTGGTATTGGCGCTGGTGCTGGGCGACCGCGCAGAAGATGCGTTCCGCCAATCGATGCTGATGTCGCAGGGCACGATGTCGATCTTCTTTGCCAACGGTCTCGTCTCGACAATCACGACGCTCGCGCTGGTCATGCTGTTCTGGGCACCGCTCAGCGCGGTGATTGGGAAGCTGCGCAGGCGGTAGTTCGCAGAAAGGAGTACGCGACTTGGCGATCAAATTTCCCGTTCGCCCCCGGATCGAGTCCGGGGGCGAACGGTGACCGACTAAACCATTTTGGAATTTGTTGCGTTCTGTGTGTTGCGCCGCGATCGCCTTTCACTGAGACGTCGCGGCCTATTCAGCGCGCCAGAATCGCCTGCACCTTGCCTTTTTGCTTCAAGCGCGAAAGCGTTTCGGCCGAGAGATTCAAATGCGACGCGAGCTCTTTCATCGGCACGCGTTCATACAAATCAGGATGCTTGCGCAAGAACCGCTGCACCCGTCCCGCCGCATCGAGCAGGTGCAACGTAATCGTGTGCGCCATTACTTCCGACATCAAGTGCATGACTTCGTATTCAAAATCTTCTTTGGCGGAGGGGTGCTTGTCGAGAAACTCGACCCACAATTCCATCGGCAATTGCGCCACACGTGATTTAACGACGGCGCGAATCGTGTACGGTGCCGGCGTGCGCAACCGCCACGCGGCATAGCTGGTGTCCATTTCGTCTTCTTTGGAAAAACGCAGGATCATTTCCTTGCCTTCCTGATTCGCCACCACGCGCTTCAGGATGCCTTCGAGAATGAAGTATTGCGCCATCTCGTGATCACCCTGGCCGAGCAGCAAATCGCCCTTCTTGTGTTCGGTGATGGTGAGATGTTTTTCAAGCTCCGTGAACGCGCGCGGCTTCAAGGTGCGCAGCACAATATTCCTGGCGAGTTGGGTGCGGATGACGTCGCGTTGGGGATGTGAAATGAGTAGTGTCATGGGAGTCGTGTGAGGTCGGAATCGGGCAATTTCGGATTGAATAAAATTCCAGAAAATTGATGTAGAACGGACTATTGACAGGCATCAAGGCGCAACCGTTTTGGCATTTTTTATGATGTGTCAGTCAAAGCGAATTTTAGCGATTTTCCGCCATTGACACATATCAAGAATAACGCAATGTTTGATACTTTTGGCGATTGAATTTCTGCAATCGCCTTCCCCACAGGAGAACTCCATGGGTACCAACGAAGCTCCCGCAATCGCCGGTGCCGCGATAGATCCATCGACGCCGGCCACCACCGATGGTTTTCATCTGGTCATCGAGGCGTTGAAACTCAATGGGCTCAATACAATTTACGGTCTGCCCGGCATTCCCATCACGGATTTGACGCGCATGGCGCAGGCGGAAGGCATTCGCGTGATTTCGTTCCGGCACGAGCAGAATGCCGGCAACGCGGCGGCGATCGCGGGCTTCATCACCGGCAAGCCCGGCATTTGCCTCACCGTCTCGGCACCCGGTTTTCTCAATGGCTTGACGGCACTCGCCAACGCGACCACCAATTGCTTTCCGATGAT